>JAJPXI010000198.1:0-8125 GCA_021205585.1 Oscillospiraceae bacterium | reverse complement strand
GATTACCGCCACGAGCGGCACCATATACGACGATGTCAACCTTGGCGGCGCTCTGCACGTCTACGATAACTCCAGTCTGACCACCGAGGGCGGCTATATCGGCTACCTTGCTGGCAGCAACGGCAAGGTTAATACAGACGGCATCGGTGTGCTTGACGCTACGGGAAAAAACTACCTCATTGCAACAAACGCCGGCGTAAGGCTGACATCCAACAGCAACAGTTTCCTTGTAACGGGAAGCTATACATCGTCCACCTATGAAATTTCGGTTAGTTCCGACCGTGCCCTGAAAACCAACATTGAATCCCTGCCCGACAGATATGAAGCCATGCTGGACGCTATGGAGCCGGTACAGTACAGCCTGATTGCGGGCGAATCCGGCAAAATGCACATGGGCTATATCGCCAATGATGTTCTGGCCGCCGCAGAGGCCGCAGGGCTTGTGGAATCGGACATAGCGTGGGTTACACACGGTGAGGATAATCTGCTGGGACTGTGCTACTCGGAATTTATTCCGCTGCTGCACCTGAAAATCAAGAAGCTGGAGCAGCGCATTGCGCAACTTGAAAAAGCATGAAATAAAAGGAGCCTTGAGCCATGGTCAAAAAATTTACTAATTTCCAAATTGTGAACACTCTAAACGCCTCCGCAGATGAGGCGGGTAAATGCCTGCGGGCCAAGCGCCTGCCGGTGAAGGTAGCCTACGCCTGGCGGCGCAGTCTGGACGAGCTGGAGCGGGTGTACAAGGTGTACGATGGCATCCGCGTTGACCTGTTCGGCAAGTACGGTGCAGACCCCGCCAAGGGACTGACAGATGGCACAGACCCGCAGCTCACGGCGGATATGACCGAGCTGCTCAACATGATTGTGGACGTGGATGTACATACTTTTCCACGCGCTGTGCTGGATTCGTACATCGAGAGTTGCGACGACGACGACACCCTGACCATGGACGAGCTGGACCGCATTTCCTGGCTTGTCGAAGAGAAGGAGTGAAACAAAAATGGCGTATAATCGGACGAGCTGGGTCGCAAACACATCCGTCATCACTGCGGAGCGGATGAACCATATCGAGGACGGCCTGGAAGATCACGATTCCCGCCTGAGCGACGCGGAGGAAGTGCTGGGCAATGTTTTGGACAGCGTGACCGAGACATGGATGCAAGTGGCCGTACTGACGCAGGACGAGTATGACGCGCTGGAAAGTAAGGACAGCGGAACGCTTTACCTGATCAAGGAGGACAGCGCATGATTTGCCTTGGAACGACCAAACTGACGCTGCCTGGGTTTCGCGCTGTTTATCTGGGTGATGGTCTAATCTGGCTGTACGGGTATCTGGAAGTCGGCGCGATTGTCAGCGACATCATATTTGCAACGCAGGTCGGCGGTCGTGTGGATGATTCTGTCCCCATGGAGTTGGCGGGAATCATCGATATTCAACACGCCGTGTATGGTCGGTCTGAGCCGAGCATCCAGACCCACTGTGCGGGGGAAATCACCGTTGCGGGTGCCAGCGACACCCTTGTGGAGAGCAGCATTGTGGCGGCATCGGAGACGGCCATTCTGATTCTGAGCAGCAGCTATGCCGGGCTTCGCGGCACGATTTTGGCCTATCCCGCAGCCAATACCATCACGTTTGAAAGTGAGGTTCTGGGCCGACTGGCGACAACGCTATATCTGTATCCAGCAGCAGGGGTATATTTTGCGCAGGAGGCTTCCGGGCGGGCCTCCGGTGTTATCCGGCTGTACGGTGGGACGGGCGTTATCAATACCGGGCAGACCTGCACCGGCCACATAGCGGGAGTTATCGGCACCGGCGGCAGTGGTGAGATTACCTTTGCACAGAGTGGTACGGGACACCTGGCGGGCGTTGTGCGAGTGTACGGCGGCACCGGCACCATTACCACCGCCCAGAGCTGCACGGGCCATGTCGTGGGCTTGATAGAGCTGCTTTGCGGAGCGCACACAATCCAGTTTGCGCAGAGCGGCACCGGGCACCTTTCCGGTATCATCCGGCTGTACGGTGGGACGGGCGTTATTGCAACCTCCCAAAGTTGCATAGGCCACTTGGCAAGTGTTATTCAAACGGGCGGCAGCGGTGAGATTACCTTCTCCCAGAGCGGCACAATGCGGCAATCTGACAGTCAGCCATTTGACGGCAGCGGCGCAATCGCCTTTGACAATAGCGACACCGTGCGTCAATCCGACAGTCAGCCGCTTGGAGCCACAGGCCAGGTAGACGGGATAGGCACCGCGCAAGGCCGAACAGCTGAGACGGTACAGGCGACTGCAACGGGCAGCATTGGGACTGCGGCCTTCGCTGCCATGGAAACCTATGATGTGCGGTTTGTGGAGACCGGCGGCACAGGCCAGATCGACATCACCGGCGGCGCTTCGGCGGTTGTCAGCGATACGGTGGAGACCGGAGGCGGAAGCACAATCGAGGTTGTCAGCGAGGCCACGGCGGAAGCCCACGGATTTGCCTATGTCGAAATCGGTGCAGAGAGCACCACAGAGGTCAATTCCGAGGTCACGGCGGACACCTACACCCTGGTACACCTTTACGCTGGTGCAGAGAGCACCATTGAGATTGTCAGCGGTGCAACAGCGGCAGTATCCGACCCGGCGGAGACCAATGGCAGCGGCACGGTCGAATTTGCGTCCAGCGCGGCGCTGGAAGTCGAAGACGCGGCTGCATGGGCGGAGCTGATTGGCACGGTACTGTATATCTACAGAGCATCCAGCGCAGCCCTGAGTGACACCACCCTGACGGTGGAATGAGAGGAGCGATACAAAATGGCGGATATTGTGCTGAAAAATGCGGCTGGGGAAGATGTGAGCTATGAGGGCGTGACCTCCGTTGTGCTGAACACCTCAGACGGCAGCACGGCGACCTTTTCTGAGGGGGAGACGGCGCAGAAAAGCGTCTCCCTCTCTATGGCCTCTGGAAACCAAGTGATTACACCGGATGAGGGTGAATTGTTGACCGAGGTAACAGTGGTGAAGCCTTCCACACTGAAACCGGCGAACATTGTATCCGGTGTGACCATTGGCGGTGTGACAGGGACGCACACAGACCCCACAGAAACATCGGTCAGCGTTGCCCTCTCTATGGCCTCTGGAAACCAAGTGATTACACCAGGGGACGGCGAATTGCTGTCACAGGTGACGGTGCAGAAGCCCTCCACGCTAATACCGGAAAATATCCTGTCCGGGATAACAATCGGCGGTGTGACGGGGACGGCAAGCGCGGAATCCTCCTCCGATGAGGATTCTTCCTCCGACAACGCAAACCTATTTTCATGGGCGGATAAAACTCTTGTGTATGATGAAACGCTGATGTGCGAGTTTGAGTCCATCATCTTCAGCGGGACGTGTTCTCCTGCCGGGAGCCGGGTATATGTCAGCTATGTGGCCCCAGGCAAGGCGGTGACGATTGACACCATCCTGCGGGGCACCACATGGTTGGCAGACCATGCGAACAACAAAGATGATGACGATTATATAACCCCTATCTATGCAGACTCCGACAGCGAGGACGGCAGCTGGACGGTGGATGTGCCTGCTGAAGGCCTGGAGGACGGCGGGACATTTGTACTGTACTCCTTCGGCAGCGCGGATGACCCCGCAGAATTGTCCATGACGGCCAAAGGCAACACAATAATGCTGTATCTGTACGAAGCGATGACGAGAACCTTTGTGCCGCTTGACCCGAATAATTACGAGGATGAGGGCTTCAATTCGCCGGAGGAAATGATGATAGATGCAGTCTGTGTGGCGATGGAGTTGGCGGCAGAAATAGGGGAATGCCCTGTTATTTACCTCTGGGGGGACTGGGTTTTCGACCTTGAAAGCGAATATGGTAATGGCAGCTGGCTCCAGGAAGATATACAAATGGGAATGGCCCCCACCTTCATCATCGCCAACCGGCCCGACATTGATAATTTGCTTAACGCCATGAGCGGGAACAATGTAGCGGGGGAATCCGAAAATCTATTTGAGTACTCCAGGCTGACCATTAAGGGAGACCTGGAGCTGACGGATTACTGCTCCATCATTGTCACCGGCGACCAGCAGAGCAGCGCGCCGGAGACGGGGGCGCTGACCGGCAGCTACGGCGTGCTGGAGGTTGACGGGACGCTGACTCTCAGCAGTGATACGGCAACCCTGTACGCCCGTGGAAAGGTGGAGGGCAGCGGGAGTATCGACTGCTGGGGCACGATTTATCAGCCCTTTGTCATCCACGACTGGGTAAGCGTGGAGGACGCGGCTGTGCGCATGGCCGCCGGGGTGTTCCCGTTCAGCCTGTATACATTCAATCATATCGAGGTTCCGTGCGTCTACAAGGAAAGGGTAGGCAAACTGTACGGCCAGATGTATGTGTCCGATGATGATTTTGGAGAGCTGACCAGTGAGGTGCCTATCATCAATGTGGATGACGATGGGCTGTTCTACTACGCCTCTATAGGGCTGGAAATTAAAGATGGGCGCACGGTTCTGACTGCCCCTGACAATGAAGCAATATATTCCAACTGTCTCAATGTGACGCTGACTATCTGGGGCGCGGAGTACAGCACGGCACAGCTTATATATCCAATAGGCTACGATGTGGACATTGTTTGTGGGGAGGACTGGGATATCGCCTTCCGAGGCGTGTCCGCAAAATTGCTGCCGGGGTGTACGATTTATGGCGGTGCCGAGGTGGATGGCGGTCTAATTCTATTCGCATGGTCTGAGTTTGATTATTCCAGTAAGTTCAACGCTATCGGCTGGAACCCCGGCACACCGGCACAGATCGTGGGTGATGACGGCACAACGTTAACCGGGTATCAATTAAGAGTAGCCAGCAACGACCCAGAACTGTCCAATGTGGGCGGGGTTTCCGATATGTACGGCAACGAGGATTGGAGCAATTTCGTGACCACAACCACGCTGACCGAGTACGTCACAGGCAAGGGCGCGACAGAAATCACGTTCTATTATCTGTCCGACGAGTAACACCACAATGGTATCACGCGGGAGACCGCTTGATATAAATACTATTTTTTAGGAGGAACCTACTATGTTAACCAACACTTACGCATTATCCGTTCTGAACTGCATCGCAGGGAAAAGGAATTACACGTCCAACTTCCACTCCGGGGACATCTACATTGGGCTGTCCAGCACCACGCCGACTTATGCCGGAGGGAAGTTCACCGAACCGACCGTCAGTGAGTACGCCAGGGTGCCCATCAGTTTGGGCACAGCCAGCAACGGGACGGTAACGACCACTCTTAGCTACCTCGGTAGCGCGCAGTATCACGACGGCAGCACTGACGAAGAGGACACTGAGGATTATTGGTACATCACGAACACCACAGAAATCAAGTTTCCGGAGGCTACTACCAGCTGGGGGGACGAACTGACCCATTTTGGCCTGTTCTCCAGCGCGTCCGTCTCCACCCCCTTCTTTGTGGGGGAGCTGACTAAACCGATTACGGTATCTGGCACGGATGCCGAGGGCAAAATCGCCATTATCCGGGCAAACACCACCGATGACGGCAGGGGCGAGCTGATCATCAAGATTAACGCGGACTAACACACGGATACAGACCGGCGGCAATCATATTTATCGCCGCCGGTCTGTAAAAGGGGAGATAGAATTGGTGACTATTATCGTTGCGATTATCAGCAGCGGGGCGCTGTCCGCTCTAATCAGCGGACTGTTCTCCTTGTATCAGAATCGCAAAAAGAAGACCGACGGCGTGACCGCCGGAGTGCAGCAGCTGCTTTATGACCGCATCAAGTATCTGTGCAAGGCGCACCTGGAGCGTGGCAAGATTGCGACAAACGACCTGGACGACCTGGAGCGGATGCACGAAATCTACCATGACGACCTGGATGGCAACGGATTTTTGGACGACCTGGTGAATGCAGTGCGCAAGCTGCCCATTGACCCGGTGCTGCCGGGGAAAGGAGAGAAGAGATGAAAGCATTTTTGAAGAAGCTGGCAAGCCGCAAATTCCTGGCCGCTGTCGCCGGATTTATCGCGGGACTTGCGATGGTCTTTGGCTTAGACGAGAGCATTGTGTCCAGCGTAGCCGGAGCCGTCGTGTCCATCGGGTCTGTGGTAACATATATTATCACCGAGGGCTGCATTGACGCTGCCGCAGTGGGCGAAGCGGTTCAGACTGTGCAGGAGACCGTGGGGCTGCTGTCCACATCGGAGGATGGAACCGACGGTGAAACCGAGGAAACCACGGCATTCGAGAAAGAGGGTGAATAAGCATGAGCAACAGTTCCCTGGTGGCTTACACCAACATCACCAAGACCCAAAAGACCAGCCCGCGAACCCACGCAATCGACACCATTACCATCCATTGCGTGGCAGGCCAGTGGACAGCGAAGCAGATTTGCGATTACTTTGCAAATACTGACCGCAACGCCTCCTGCAACTATGGCGTGGGCAAAGACGGCTCAATCGGCCTGTGCGTGGATGAGTCTGACCGCAGCTGGTGCAGCAGCAACGCAGCCAACGACCACCGGGCCATTACCATCGAGACGGCCAGCGATACCACAGACCCGTATGCTGTCACCGACGAGGCATACAATGCGCTGATTAAGCTGGTGGCTGACATTTGCCAGCGCAATGGTATCAGTCAGCTTGTCTGGAGCGATACCAAAAACGATCGAGTGAATCACAAGAACGGCTGCAATATGACTGTTCACCGTGACTTTGCAAACAAGGCTTGTCCTGGTGAGTATTTGTACAGCCGGATGTCCGACATTGCCGCGAAGGTCAATGCGATTCTGGCCTCCGGCACAACCACAATTACATCTACTGAGGAGGATGATGAAATGACTTACGATGATTTCAAAAGCTATATGACCCAGTACCGCAAGGAATTGCAGGACAACGACGCCGGGAGCTGGAGCAAAGACGACCGCGAGTGGGCCATCAACAACGGCCTGATGGTGGGCAGCGGCACCACATCCAGCGGCGAGCCGAACTATATGTGGGCGGACTTTTTGACCCGTGAGCAGGCGGCGGCGCTGTTCCATCGGCTGGCGACGAAGTTCAACCTGGGATGATGAAGCATCTCAGGAACCTGGGCTTCACCAACCGGCTTGCGCTCTATTTGGTACTGCTGCTAATTGGGATGGTAGCGGGCGGCTTTTACCTGGCTGTCCGCTCCATCGAGGCCAGTTTCACCGGCGCGCTGTACTGCTACACGGTGATTGCCACGCCGTTAGGGACGGCCTTGTCCGTGGTGCTGGCGCGGGTCGTTGATAAGAACAAGGCAGAGAACACGAATAACGGGAAAGGCGTAAAGTTCGCGGCGGCGGAGGCCAGGAACTTCGCGGAAGAGGATTCCACGGACAGTCCGCCGATCTGAACAAGAGAAAAACGCCCCCATCGCCCCGATATACTGGACGATGGGGGCGTTTTTTATTTGGAGATTATTTTCTGTCAAGAGGAGGCGCACTCCCATAATGGGAGCGCGTCCCCTCTTTTTTTGCAAAGCGGTTAGTCACAGCAAAAGTCCCAGCAGAAGTCCCAGCACTGAAACCGGAAAACCCCGTGTTTTCCGCCTATAAAATACAAATAAATAGAAATTGAGGCAAAAAATAAAGTCCCGCAAAATGTTGAAAACTCAACGTTTTACGGGACTTTTTCCTTTGGCAGCCGGAGAAGGATTCGAACCCTCACAAACAGAGTCAGAGTCTGTCGTGCTACCCTTACACAATCCGGCTATTTCAAAAGGACAAGCGTTATTATATCAAAAATGATATTTTTGTCAAGGGGTTTCCGGGCAAAAAGAAAAATTTTTGGGCTCTTCGGGCGTATGAGTGGGTCGTAAAATCCGGATGAAGCCTTGGTACGCATGGTTTTTCTGCTATGATTCGTGTGAAAAAAACACGGTCAGAAAGCAGGGTACCAAAAATGCGCATCAAGGACATCATCCGGTCATTCGTTGGCACCGATAAAATCGTCTTGGAAGACGCCTATCAGGATGCCAAAACCAATGCAGCTGTTATAAGTGGGCCGGGACGCGGTTTTGCCTTAAGGCAAAACCGCACAGAGCAGACTGCGGCGCCTTGCAATGATTTTGCACAAGAGCAACACTGAAACCGTCACCTG
>JAJPXI010000127.1 GCA_021205585.1 Oscillospiraceae bacterium | reverse complement strand
GTTATGAACGGCTTCGGCGGCGCTGGGGCCTTTTCCGACGGGAAGTACAACATCACCAACGACTTCGGCGGCACCCTGCACGAGCACATCGGCAAGCAGAAGGCTCTGGAGCTGATGGAGTATGTGGACGGGCTGAACCTGGCCCACGGAGGAGAGGGGACCCGCCTGTACAGCTCCGCCGACTCGGCCTTTAAGCGGGTGTGTATGCAAAACGGCCTGCACCTGCTCAACGCCTCGGTGCGGCACCTGGGAACCGATAAAAATTATCAGGTTCTGGGGAACCTGTACCGGGAGATGGAGGGCAGGGTGGATTTCTTCTTCCAGACCACCGTCCGGGACGTGCAGGTGCGGGAGGACGGGAGCTTTCTTGCCGTCACCGATGCCGAAAGCTATGCCGGGCGGCATTGCATCATCTCCGTGGGCCGCAGCGGGAGCAAGTGGATGGAGCGGCTGTGCCAGCGGCTGGACATCCCCACCCTGTCCAACCGGGTGGACATCGGCGTGCGGGTGGAGCTGCCCGCCGTGATTTTTTCCCACATCACCGACGAGCTCTACGAGAGCAAAATCCTCTACCGCACGGAGAAATACCAGGACAACGTGCGCACCTTCTGCATGAACCCCAAAGGGGCGGTGGTCACGGAGAACACCAACGGCATCATCACCGTCAACGGCCACAGTTACGAGGATCCGGCCCTGCACACGGAGAACACCAACTTCGCCCTGCTGGTGTCCAAGCACTTCACCGAGCCCTTCCGCAACAGCAACGAGTACGGCGAGAGCATCGCCCGCCTGTCCAATATGCTGGGGGGCGGCGTGATGGTGCAGCGGTTCGGGGACTTGATCCGGGGGCAGCGCAGCACGCCCAAGCGCGTTGCCGAAGCCTACCTGACCCCCACTCTGGACGCCACCCCGGGGGACTTGAGCCTGGTCATGCCCAAGCGCATTCTGGACGGCATTATCGAGATGATTTACGCCCTGGACAAAATCGCCCCCGGCACCGCCAACGACGACACCCTGCTCTACGGCGTGGAGGTCAAGTTCTACAACATGGAGGTGAAGCTGGACGGGCGCCTGGAGACGAGGTATAAAAACCTCTTTGTCATCGGTGACGGCAGCGGCGTCACCCACTCCCTGTCCCACGCCTCGGCCAGCGGCGTCTATGTGGCCCGCTGTCTGCTGGGGGAGGACTGATGGAATAATTGGGAAATCGAGGTAATTACAAAGCCCGGATATAAGCGGCCCGCCAGAATCCTGCTGGTGAGCGCGGCGCTGTCGATTGTCTTATACGTTTGCTTCTATGGGAGGGAACCTCTAATAACTATGACAAGAGCGGGTGGCAGAAGATTTTGGTTCAGGAAAAGGCGCAAAAGCGCAGGCATACTTGATGTATGTCAAGCTTTTGCAACGCATTCCTGGGCCGAAAGATTCTGCCAGACGCCGCAGGCGCATTTAATCAGCGTTTCCTTAATTTGAAGAGAGTAGCAGTCCTTCGCCGCGGCACAAAAACCGCCCCTCGAACCGTCGATCCTTCATGAAAAGCACAGGCGCGGAACCAAACAACCGTTTTGGTTCCGCGCCTGGTATTCTGATATCCGGACGGCCTACCGCATGGAGCTGCCGAACATGGAGGAGAAGGAGAAGCTGCCGGTGGAGCCCTGGACGGACTGGACGCTGTAATTCACGGTGTCCAGACAGCTGTAGTAGTAGGCGTCCCCCTCGCTCAGGCCGGAGGTAATTTCTACCATCAGGCCGTCGGACAGGCCGGTGGTCACCTCCACCAGGCCGCCCAGCTCACCGGTCTTTTCATTGCAGGTGGTGTACACATAGGTGGCCGAGCCGTCCTCGTACAGGGCCTCGGCGGGCATCGTCAGCACGTCCTCCCGGGTCTCCAGGGTGATCAGCACGGAGGCGTTCATGCCGGAGAGCATATCCTCCCCCCGGTCGATGGTGATGACGGCGGTGTACTTGGTGTTGCCCTCGGAGCTGGTGCCCGTCAGGTCGATGGAGGTGACGGCGCCCTCAAAGGACTGCCCGGCGATGGCGTCCAGGGTGACCTGGGCCGTTTGGCCCACCTCCAGCAGGAGGATGTCCAGCTCGTCCACGGTGATGGTGATGTCCATGGTGTCCTGGGGGGTGATGGACAGCAGGGTCTGCTCCGAAACGGCGTAGCTGCTGCTCTGAACCGTCTGAGCGGAGGCGTCTTCGCCGCCGGTATCGCCGCCGGAGGTTTCCGCAGCGGCGTCCGCAGTTTCGGCGTCAGTCTGGGTCTGGGTTTCGGACTGGACGGCCTGCTCCTCCGCGGCGGTATCGGCGGCTTCAGACTGGGTCTGCTGCTCCGTCTGGCTGCTGGTATCGTCCTCCTGCGTCTGCTGGACGCTGTTTAAGGCGTCCGTGCTGTTCGCGCTGTCTGTGTTGTCCGAGGCGTCCGTACTGTCGGTATCCGCCGTGCGCAGGCTCTGGCAGACAATCCACAGGGGAGCGTCCTGGAACGGGTCCGCGTCCTCCCCGTAGCACACCAGCACCAGATCTCCGGCGGACAGGCCGTCCGCCGTGCCGTAGCTCCACTGTCCGTCGGCGTAGGCGCAAATCAGGGTGGCGGACAGGGCGGAGGTCTCCAGGGTCAGGCGCTCCGTCATATTCAAAATGGAGAAGTCCACCCCGCTTAAATCGGCAAAGTCGGTCAGGCCGGTGGAGGCGGGGTTGTAGTCCAGATATAAGACCCCGTCCTCCACCGCCAGCACAATGGCCGGGTAGCTCTGGCCAATCTGCTGCGCTTGGGCGTTTGCGCCGCTGTTGTCGGACTGCTGTTCCTGGACATCCGTGCCGGAGGAGGTGGTGGTCAGCAGCGCCAGAGTGTAGCCGCCGGAGGAGGTGGACGCGGTGGAGGAAGCGGTGGCCGTGGTGGTGTCGCTGCTGTCGGAGGAGTCGTCGTCAATGCCGGAGACGATTCCGGCGCAGGGGGCGCTGATACCGCCGGTCTGGTAGAGCTCAAAGAGCTGCTGGAGCTGTTCCTCCAGCTCGGTGCGCTGAAGCAGGAGAGACTCATACAAGGCGGCGTCCTCGGTGTCGGTCAGGGTCAGCAGGGTGTCCCCCGCGCTGACCTCCTCCTCCTCGGAGACCGCCACGCTCTCCACCGTGCCAGTGTAGCCGGTCACCAGCAGGGCGCTGTGGACGGACAGGGTTCCGCTGCCCAGTTCCGTCCCGTCCCCGGCGGTCACGGTGACGGTCTCGCCCACCTCCGGGCCGTCGTCCGTCAGGGTGATCACGGCCACGCCGCCGGTGACGCTCTCCACCTTGCCGGTCTCCTCCGTGCCGTCGGACAGGGTGACGGTGACGCTGTTGCCCACGGAGAGGGAGCCGTCGGTTTCCACCTCCACCTGCATCATGCCGTCCAGGGACAAAAGCATCAGCGCCCCGCTTTCATACATGGTGTCCGCCACGGCGGTACCCTCCCGGGCGTAGATAAGCTTCACCCGGCCGTCGGCGGCGGCGGTAACGGCGTCGTCAATCTCGTCTTCAGCGGCTTCGGCCAGGGCCTCGTCCAGCTCATTGATGGTGGACTGCACCGTGGCGATGGCGGAGAGCACACTGGACAAATCCACCGCCGCCAGCAGGTCGCCCTGCTCCACCTCGTCCCCGTTGGAGACATACCAGGCGGTAATCTCCACCTCGGAGGGGACGCTCAGGCTGACGGCGTCCTGGTCGGTCAGGGTGCCCGCGCCGGGGACGGTGACGCTCAAATCGCCGGTTTCCGCCGTGGCGCTGTAAACGGTGGCCTCGGTGGCGGCGGCCTCCTCCGAGCTGTTCATGGCTGTGACGGCCCGAACCACCACCACCAGCAGCACCAGCAGCACGGCGGGGAGAATCCAGGCGGTTTTGGGGCTGGATTTCTTTTTCTGCCGGGGAATCAGGTGGGGCTGGCCGTCGGCGCTCAACTGCTCCAGCTCCAGCCGCTCCCGGCTTTTTTTCTCCCGCCGGGACAGGAAAATCAGCATGAACACGCTGCCCCCGTCCAGCAGCAGAAGGACGATGAAAATGGGCAGCCACGCGGCGCGCAGACGCTGGAGGAAGCTGGTTGAAGATGTGGCGCTCTGGCCGGTCAGGGCGCTGTCCGCGTCCGCGCTGCCGGGCAGCTGGACGTCCCCGCCGTCAAAATCGGAAGCGTCAAAGTCCGGCGTGTCAAAGTCCGCGCCGTCGGGCAGCTCCACATCGCCGCTGTCGCTTCCGTCGGACCGGGCGGCTTCGCCGGAATCGGTGTTTGAGCTGTCATCGGAATCGGCGGCTGGGCCGCCATTGGAGTCGGAGAACTCGCCGGCTGCCGAGCCAGGCAAAGTCATCCCGGCGCTGTCAAAACTGGAGATGTCCATGCCGCCCATTCGATTCCCTGACGGAACCAGCAGGGCCAGAGCCAGATCCAGCAGCAGGAGCAGGGAGAAAACAACCGTTAAGATGATGTAAATGGTCCGCCGCTTGAATACGGACGGTACTTTCGCTTTCAGTTTCGCAGCTTTCATGGCTTTCCTCCTTACCCGCCGTAATGCAGCGCATCGATGGGCTTCATTTTGGCCGCCTTGTTGGCGGGGTATAGTCCAAAGATAACGCCGATCAGGAAGCAGAACACCACCGCCACCAGCACAACCGTTCCCTGCAACTGGAAGCTCAGGCTCAGGCCGGAGGCCACCACCGAGGCGATCTGTAAAATGAGCCAGGACAGGAAAATGCCGATGGCGCAGCCGATCATGCATATCACCACAGCCTCCATCAGAAACTGCCGCAGAATGACCCCCCGGCTGGCGCCGATGCCCTTGCGGATGCCGATTTCCCTGGTGCGCTCGGTGACGGTGACCAGCATAATGTTCATAATGCCGATGCCGCCCACCAGAAGGGAGATGCCCGCAATGCCGCCCAGCAGCACGGCCAGCATGGAGGTGATGCTGCTGACGGTGTCCTCCAGCACGCTCTGGTCGGAGACGGTGAAGGCGTCCTCGTCCTCCTCAAACCGCTCCAGCAGCAGGGCGGTGATGGCGCTCTCCGCCGCGTCGGTGTCGCTGCCGTCGGCAGCGCTGACATAGAAGCTGGTGATGTCGGAGGTGACAGAGGAGGACAGGCGGGTCAGAGTGGAATAGGGGATGTAGGCCACAAGACTGCCGGAGGAGAAAACCGAGGTCAGGGAGCTGTCATCGTCCTCCAGCACGCCCACGATGGTGAACTTCATGCCGTCCAGAGAAATCTCCTCTCCCACACAGTCCAGATAGCCCACAATATCGGTGGCCACCGTTTCGTTGATGACGCAGACATAGGTGTTGTTGTCCACATCGGAGGTCTTCAAAAACCGGCCCAGCAGCAGGTTTAATCCCTCCACGTTGTAGTAGGAGGCGGTGGTGCCGTAGACGGTGATGCTGTCGCTGGTGGAGCCGTATTTCACAGTGGAGGACTGGGAGGCCTCAGGGGCGATGGCCCCGATGTCCTCGTCCTCAGCCCACTGGGTCAGGGTGGACAGCTTGACGGGGCTGCCCTTGTCGTCGGACACGGTGACGGTCAGCAGGCTGCTGCCCAGGCTGGACACGGCGTCGGTCACCGTGTTGGTGGTGCCGCTGACCAGGCTGACCAGCACCACCAGGGCCATGACACCGATGATGATGCCCAGCATGGTCAGAAAGGCCCGCAGCTTATTCCCGGTGATGGACTTGAGCGCCATTTTAAGTGCCTGTGTCATACTGCCACCTCCGTCACATGACCGTCCAGAATATGGATGCTCCTGGCCGCCTGGCGGGCCACCTCGTCGTCGTGGGTGATCAGGACGATGGTGTTGCCCTGACTGTGCAGTTCGTGAAAGATTTCCATGATCTCCTCGCCGGTTTTGGAGTCCAGATTGCCTGTAGGCTCATCGGCCAGAATCAGGGAGGGGCGGGTGACGATGGCCCTGGCGATGGCCACCCGCTGCTGCTGGCCGCCGGACAGCTCTGTGGGCAGGTGCTTTGCGCGCTTTTCCAGCCCCACCCGGTTCAGAGCCTGGGCCACCCGCTCCCGCCGCTCGGCCTTTTTCACCCCCTGGTAAATCAGGGGCAGCTCCACGTTTTCCTCCGCCGTCAGCTTGGCGATCAGGTTGAAATTCTGGAACACAAAACCGATTTTTCGGTTGCGCACCCGGGCCAGATCGTTTTCCGTGTAGTCCTCGATGGGAATGCCGTCCAGCAGATACCGGCCGGCATCGGCGGTGTCCAGGCAGCCGATGATATTCATCAGGGTGGATTTGCCGCTGCCGGAGGGGCCGATGATGGACACAAACTCGCCGGGGTAGATGTGCATACTGGCGTGGTCCAGAGCCCGAACCTCCTCCTCGCCCACCAGGTACAGCTTGGAGACATCGTTTAACTCGATCATGCTCTCGCCTCCATCAGCCGCCCATGCCGGGCATATCGCCGCCCATATTGCCGCCGCCCATGCTGGAGGAGTCAAAGCTGCTGTCTCCTCCGCTCATGCCGCCCATGTCCATACCGCCCATGCTGAAGAAGTCGGACATATCGCTCTCCTCTGTGGAGGAGGTGGTGTAGTACACTGTGTCGCCCTCCTCTAAGCCGGAGGTGATTTCCACATAAGAACTGTTGGACAGGCCGGTGGTCACCTCCACCATGCCGCCCAGCTCGCCGGTGGACTCGTCATAGGAGGTGTAAACATAAGAGGTAGAGCTGGTCTGGTGCAGAGCGTCCACGGGGATCAGCAGGGCGTTCTCCACTCCCTCGATGGTGATGACCACCGAGGCGGACATGCCGGAGAGCATCTCCTCGGTTTTGTCCAGGGTGACGGTGACCGAGTAGGCCGTCACGCCGGAGGAGCTGCTGGCGGCGGTGCTGATGGCGGTGACCGAGCCGGTGTAGGTGTCCTCCCCGATGGACTCGATAGTCACGGAGGCCTCCTGTCCCACCTCCAGAGAGAGAATGTCCGACTCGTCCACACTCAGGGTGATTTCCATGCTCTCGTCTCCGGCGATGGTGGCAATGGTGGTATAGCTGGCGGAGGAAGCGCCTGCGGCCATGGAGCTGCCGCTGTCCGTGGACTCGGACAGGTTCTCCACCGTGCCGGAGATGGGGGCGTACACCCCGCCCTCCTGGTAGATGACCACCAGGGAGTTCAGGGCCTCCTCCAGAGAGGAGCGCTCTTTCAACAGCGCGTCATAGCTGGCGGAGGTGGAGGTGTCGGTCAGCTCGATGAGGGTGTCCCCGGCGTCCACCGACTCGTCCAGGGAGACGTCCACGGCGTCCACGGTGCCCACATAGCCCGTGACGGCCAGCTGGCTGTGTATGTACAGGGTGCCCTCGCCCACCTCATTGCCGTCGCTGTCGGTTACGGTTACGGTGTCCTCATAATCGGCGGCGCTGTCGCTGAGGAGGACGGTGGCGGTGCCGGCGTTGTTTTTCTCCACCGTGCCGGTGACCTCCGTGCCGTCGGACAGGGTGACGGTTACGCTGTCCCCGGCCGCGCCGTCCGTCCAGGCCACGTCCACGGCCAGGTAGCCGTCCAGGGACAGGAGCATCAGCGCGCCGTACTCATACATGACGGTGGCCACGTCGTCGCCCTCCTGGGCAAAAACGGCCTTGACCCGTCCGTCCAGGCTGGCAGCGATGATGTCGCTGGCCTCGTCGTCGCTGACCTGGGCCAGTTCCTCGTCCAGCTCGTCCAGTTCCGCCTGCACCTGGGACATGGCGCTGAGCAGGGAGGCCCGGGTGACGGTAGCCAGCAGGGTGTCCTCGTCCACGCTGTCCCCGGAGGAGACGTAGAACTCGTCCACCTCCAGGCTGCTGTAGATGTCCACACTCTCTACGGTCTGACTGGCCAATGTGCCGGAGCCGGACACGGTGGAGCTGATGCTGCCCGTGGTCACCTCGGCGGAGGATACCTCCGAGGAGCTGCCGCTGCCGAACTGGCTGTTGACCCGGCTTTGCAGCAGCTGGATTCCAATCAGCAGCGCCGCCACCACTACCACCGCGGCAACCACGGTGATGATGACGATTTTCCGCTTCCGGCGCTTCCTTGAACTCCGGTGCATGGCAAAAATCTGGTCGGTCTGGGAGCCGTCCACTTTTGTTTCCATCCTTACCTCGCCTCTTTCCGTTGGATTCCGAAATAAAATACAAATGCCCAAAGGGGTATGCCTGTATTATAGCGCCTTTTTCTGAACCGCTTCTGAAGAAACATGAAAAAAAGCGGCCATACGGAGGACGTTTCCGCCCCCGTATGGCCGTTTTCCCGGAATGTTTTCAAAAAATTCAAATTTGCGCGGTGTTGCCTAAAGTAGTGGAGCATGAGATGCTCACACAGGCAAATTAACGAGCTGACGTTATCAAATGCCGAGTGTTGCGTTTACTTTGGAAATTGAGGGCTATGCAAAAAATCAAAAAAACTTTTCCATCCCCATTGCCAAGAGGAAGGATTTTTGGTATACTAATTTAGGGAAGCACTGATTAAATGCGCCTGCGGCGGCTGGCGGAACTTTTCCGCC
>JAJPXI010000090.1 GCA_021205585.1 Oscillospiraceae bacterium | reverse complement strand
TTGTCGCAAAATTTCTCGCCATCCGCTCTTGCCGATTTAATCAGTCCTTCCCTAGGGAACCTCTAATAACTATGACAAGAGCAGATGGTAAAAGATTTTGTCAGATGCCGCAGACATAGTTTTTAGAAGTCCCTTCAGTATAAAAAGCTTGGGAGGAATGAGGGAAATTTTTTTAATCCGTTTGGGGGCGGTTTCTGGTCATAATTTTACCGTCATTGTTCTATCCAAACAAATGTTAGGCTTGCCGCCGTCACGGGCGCACACACAGGTGCGCCCCTACAAAAAAACGGGCGGCCATTTATTTTTTGTATCAAACTGTTTCTACCTGTCTGGTTGTTTTTTGTTCTTTTGCTGGATTTACGCACTTTCTTTCAATCTTTTCGTAGGGGCGCACCTATGTGCGCCCGCTTGGGAGAAACAAGAATCGTCTTTCAAATACGTCTGAGGGCGGTTCCTGTTCATCATTTATTTTTCAAAATTGATTTCCGTGTCGCCGGGGGGGATTCAAATCAGATTTCGCATTTGCGCTTTTTCATGAGAATCCGCATGAAAAACAATGCCCGGCAGGAGGTGAAAGGCTTCGCCTCCCGCCGGGCGTTTTGTGGTTTTGTGGGGGCGCGGGTCAGTCCGCGCGGGTTTCGATCAGCTCGAAGGTGCCCTCGCTGCCATCGTCGAAGACGGCGACTTCCAGCTCGTTGGCGCCCTCGTCCTCGATTTCCACGGCGGGCTCCTCGGCCTCCTGAACCTGGGCGGCCACCCGGGCCACGGCCTGGTAGTCGGTCAGGGGTGCGTCGTCGAACTGGTCGTACTTGCGGTAGGCGGCCAGGCCGGAGCCGGCGGGAATCAGCTTGCCGATGATGACGTTCTCCTTCAGGCCCAGCAGATGATCCACCTTGCCCTTGGTGGCGGCCTCGGTCAGCACCTTTGTGGTCTCCTGGAAGGAGGCGGCGGACAGGAAGGAGTCGGTGGCCAGGGAGGCCTTGGTGATGCCCAGCAGCAGGCGTGTGCAGGTGGGCAGCTGCAGCTCCTGGCCGTCCTCCCCGGTCTCCCCGGCGTCGATGCGGGCCTGGAGGGCGTCCCGGGCGTCCTCAAACTCCAGCAGGTTGATGGTGGAGCCGGACAAAAGCCCGGTGTCCCCGGCGTTCTCCACCCGAACCTTGCGCATCATCTGGCGGACGATGACCTCGATGTGCTTGTCGTTGATGTCCACGCCCTGCTGGCGGTAGGGCTTCTGGACCTCCTGGATCAGGTAGTCGTGCACCGCGTCCACACCACGGATGCGCAGCACCTCGTGGGGGGACAGGGCGCCGTCGGTCAGCATATCGCCTTTGGTGACGCTGTCGCCGTCGCGAACCCGCAGGCCAGCGTTGGCGGGGATGGCGTAGGTGACCAGTTCCCCATCGTCAGCGGTGATGTTGACGCTGAGGATGTTGGCCCGCTTGGAGTCCTCGATGGTAACAAGGCCGGAAATCTCGGCCAGCTGGGACATTTTCTTGGGCTTGCGGGCCTCGAACAGCTCCTCCACCCGGGGCAGGCCCTGGGTGATGTCCCCGCCGGCCACGCCGCCGGTGTGGAAGGTGCGCATGGTCAGCTGGGTGCCCGGCTCGCCGATGGACTGGGCGGCGATGATGCCCACCGATTCGCCCAGGCCCACGGTCTCGCCGATGGCCAGGTTCATGCCGTAGCACCGGGAGCACACGCCGCTGCGGGCCCTGCACGTCAGCACCGAGCGAATCTTCACTGCGTGGATGCCGTGCTCCTCCAGCATGGCGGCGTCCGACGTGTCCATCATGCGCTCCGCGCTGATGAGCACCTCGCCGGTGGCGGGGTCGAGGACGTCCTCCAGGGGGTAGCGGCCCCGCAGGCGCTCGGCGAAGGTCTCGATGACCTGTCCGTTTTCGGAAATTTCGGCCACGGTGATGCCATCGGTGCTGCCGCAGTCCTCCTCCCGGATAATGACGGAGGAGGCCACGTCCACCATCCGGCGGGTCAGGTAGCCGGAGTCGGCGGTGCGCAGGGCGGTGTCGGCCATGCCCTTCCGGGCGCCCCGGGAGGAGATGAAGTATTCCAGCACGCTCAGGCCCTCTCGGAAGTTGGCCTTGACGGGAATCTCAATGGTGCGGCCGGAGGTGTCGGCCATCAGGCCGCGCATACCGGCCAGCTGGCGGATCTGGGCGGTGGAGCCGCGGGCCCCGGAGTCGGCCATCATCCAGATGGGGTTGTAGCGATCCATGCCCTTGAGCAGCACGTCCGTGACCTCCCTGGTGGTGCGCTCCCAGGCCTCCACCACCAGGCGGTAGCGCTCCTCGTTGGTCAGCTGGCCCCGCTTGTACTTGCGCTCGATCTTGACGATCTCTTGCTCGGTCTCGGCAATCATCTGCTTTTTCTGAGGGGGCACCGTCATGTCGCTGATGGAGACCGTCAGCGCGCCCTTGGTGGAGTATTTATAGCCCTTGGACTTGATGATGTCCAGCACCTCGGCGGACTTGGTGAAGCCGTGCTTCAGGATGCACCGGTCGATAATCTGCCCCAGCTGCTTTTTGCCGCTGACGAAGTTGATCTCCGGCTCGAACATCTGCTCCGGATCCTCCCGGTTGACAAAGCCCAGATCCTGGGGGATGCCCTCGTTGAAAATCAGGCGGCCCACGGTGGTGCGCACCAGTTTGTGGCGCTTCTGGCCGTCCACTGTGGCGAAGCGGCGAACCATAATGGGGGTGTGCAGATCCAGCGCGCCTTCGTCGTAGGCCAGCAGGGCCTCGTTGTCGTCCCCGAAGCAGCGCAGGCACTCCCGGGGCAGCTGGCCGGGCTCCAGGCCGGCGCACAGGCCGGCGCGGGTGGGGATGTCGTCCGGGCTGCCGGGGCTGCGTACCCAGACGGGGCTGTCCGGCTCCAGCTCCCCCGCGTCCAGGGCGGCCTGGACGGCCTGGGCGTCGTCGTAGGTCTGCTCCGGGGTGTGGGCGGGGTAGCGCTCATAGGTCAGGTAGTAGGAACCCAGCACCATGTCCTGGGTGGGCACGGTGACGGGGCCGCCGTCCTGGGGCCGCAGCAGGTTGTTGGCCGAGAGCATCAGCAGGCGGGCCTCGGTCTGGGCCTCGGCGGACAGGGGGACGTGGACGGCCATCTGGTCGCCGTCGAAGTCGGCGTTGAAAGCGGTGCAGACCAGGGGGTGGAGCTTGATAGCCCGGCCCTCCACCAGCACCGGCTCAAAGGCCTGAATGCCCAGGCGGTGCAGGGTGGGGGCGCGGTTGAGCATGACGGGGTGGTCCTTGATGACGAAGTCCAGGGCGTCCCACACCTCGGTGCGGCCCCGATCCACCATCTTTTTGGCGGACTTGATATTGTTGGCCACGCCGTCCTCCACCAGCTTTTTCATCACGAAGGGGCGGAACAGCTCGATAGCCATCTCCTTGGGCAGGCCGCACTGGTAGATTTTCAGCTCCGGGCCCACTACAATCACAGAGCGGCCGGAGTAGTCCACCCGCTTGCCCAGCAGGTTCTGACGGAACCGGCCCTGCTTGCCCTTGAGCATATCGGACAGGCTTTTCAGCGCCCGGTTGTTGGCCCCCGTGACCGCCCGGCCCCGGCGGCCGTTGTCGATCAGGGCGTCCACCGCCTCCTGGAGCATTCGTTTTTCGTTGCGCACGATGATGTCCGGAGCGTTCATCTGGAGCAGGCGCTTGAGCCGGTTGTTGCGGTTGATGACCCGGCGGTACAGATCGTTCAGGTCGGAGGTGGCGAACCGGCCGCCGTCCAGCTGCACCATGGGGCGAAGCTCCGGGGGGATGACGGGCAGCACGTCGATAATCATCCACTCCGGCTTGTTGTCCGACAGGCGGAAAGCGTCGATGACCTCCAGGCGCTTGACGATGCGGGCCTTCTTCTGCCCGGAGGACTGCTTCAGTTCTGTGCGCAGTTCTGCGGACAGCTGCTCCAGATCCAGGTCGGACAGCAGCTTTTTCACCGCCTCGGCCCCCATGCCGGCCTCAAAGTCGTCCTCATATTTTTCCCGCATATCCCGGTATTCTTTTTCCGTGAGAATCTGGTTTTTATCCAGGGGGGTCATGCCGGGGTCGGTGACGATATAGTTGGCGAAGTAGAGTACTTTTTCCAAAATGCGGGGGCTGATGTCCAGCAGCAGCCCCATCCGGGAGGGGATGCCCTTGAAGTACCAGATGTGGGACACGGGGGCGGCCAGCTGGATGTGGCCCATGCGCTCCCGGCGCACCTTGGCGCGGGTGACCTCCACGCCGCAGCGGTCGCAGATTTTTCCCTTGTAGCGGATTTTTTTGTATTTTCCGCAGTGGCACTCCCAGTCCTTGGTCGGGCCAAAGATTTTCTCGCAGAACAGGCCGTCCCGCTCCGGCTTCAGGGTGCGGTAGTTGATGGTTTCAGGTTTTTTCACCTCGCCGTAGGACCACTCCAAAACCTGTTCCGGGGAGGCGATAGAAATTTTAATCGCGTCAAATTCAGCGTAGCTCATAGATAAAACCTCCCTGTTCTCAGCCGTCCAGCTCGTCGAAGTCGATGGGGAAATCGTCTTCGGCCAGCTCATCGCCGGGGAGATCCTCCCCGGCCAGATCGTCGTCGTCGCTCTCGGCCTTCAGGGTGTAACCGGCCTGGGTGAACTCGGACTCGGAGGCGTAGGAGCCGGGGAACATCTCCTCGTCGTCCCGGTACTGGGCGGAGGAGTAATCGTCGTCCTCGTCGTCCCTGAGCTCGATTTCGTTGCCCTCGCTGTCCATCACCCGCATATCCAGGCACAGGGCCTGCAATTCCTTGATTAAGACCTTAAAGGATTCCGGCACGCCCGGCTTGGGGATGTTGCGGCCCTTGACGATGGATTCATAGGTGCGCACGCGGCCGGTGACGTCGTCGGATTTCACGGTCAGGATTTCCTGGAGGGTGTAGGCCGCGCCGTAGGCCTCCAGGGCCCAGACCTCCATCTCGCCGAAGCGCTGGCCGCCGAACTGGGCCTTGCCGCCCAGGGGCTGCTGGGTGACCAGGGAGTAGGGGCCGGTGGAGCGGGCGTGGATCTTGTCGTCCACCAGATGGTGCAGTTTCAGGAAGTAGACGTAGCCCACCGTAACCCGGTTGTCAAAGCGCTCGCCGGTGCGGCCGTCGTACAGCCAGCTCTTGCCGTCCTCTTCCAGGCCGGCCAGGTTCAGGGTGTCGGCGATGTCCTGCTCGTCCGCGCCGTTGAAGACGGGGGTGGCCACCTTCCAGCCCAGGGCCTGGGCCGCATAGCCCAGGTGAACCTCCAGCACCTGGCCGATGTTCATCCGGGAAGGGACGCCAAGGGGGTTCAGAACGATGTCCAGGGGGGTGCCGTCGGGCAGGAAGGGCATATCCTCCTGGGGCAGGATGCGGGAGACCACGCCCTTGTTCCCGTGGCGGCCGGCCATCTTGTCGCCCACGGAGATTTTCCGCTTCTGGGCAATGTAGACCCGCACCACCTCGTTGACGCCGGGGCCAAGCTCGCCCCCATCCTCCCTGGTAAAGACCTTCACGTCCACGATGATGCCGTTTTCCCCGTGGGGAACCTTCAGGGAGGTGTCCCGCACCTCCCGGGCCTTCTCGCCGAAGATGGCCCGCAGCAGGCGCTCCTCGGCGGTCAGGTCGGTCTCGCCCTTGGGGGTGACCTTGCCCACCAGGATGTCCCCGGGGCGCACCTCCGCGCCCACGCGGATGATGCCCCGCTCGTCCAGATCCTTCAGGGCGTCCTCGCCCACGTTGGGGATGTCCCGGGTGATCTCCTCGGGGCCCAGCTTGGTGTCCCGGGCCTCGGTTTCGTATTCCTCAATGTGGATGGAGGTGAACACGTCGTCCCGCACCATGCGCTCGTTGAGCAGGATGGCGTCCTCGTAGTTGTAGCCCTCCCAGGTCATAAAGCCCATCAGGATGTTCTTGCCCAGGGCGATCTCCCCGTTGCAGGTGGAGGGGCCGTCGGCGATGACCTCGCCCTTTTTCACCCGCTGGCCCACGTCCACGATGGGGCGCTGGTTGATGCAGGTGGTGTGGTTGGAGCGCAGGAATTTTGTCAGCTTGTAGTCCTTAACATCCCCGCCGTCCATGCGCAGGGTGACGCTGTCGGCGCAGACCTGGGTGATTTCCCCGTCCCCGTCAGCCAGCACAACCACGCCGGAGTCCACGCAGTTTTTATGCTCCTGCCCGGTGGCCACAATGGGGGCCTCGGTGGTCAGCAGGGGCACGGCCTGGCGCTGCATATTGGCGCCCATCAGGGCCCGGTTGGCGTCGTCGTTCTGGAGGAAGGGGATCATGGCGGTGGCCACGGAGACCATCATCTTGGGGGATACGTCGATATAGTCCACCTGCTCCCGATCCACCTCCACGATTTCGTTGCGGTGGCGGCAGGTAATGCGCGCGTTGAGCAGGCAGCCATCCTCGTCGGTGGGCTCGGTGGCCTGGGCGACGATGTACTCATCCTCCACATCGGCGGACATATAGCGGATCTCATCGGTCAGGCGGCCGGTCTCCTTGTCCACCCGGCGGTAGGGGGCCTCGATAAAGCCGAAGCGATTGATGCGGGCGTAGGAGGCTAGGTAGGAAATCAGGCCGATGTTGGGGCCCTCGGGGGTCTCGATGGGACACAGGCGGCCATAATGGCTGTAATGGACGTCCCGCACCTCAAAGGAGGCCCGGTCCCGACTCAGGCCGCCGGGGCCCAGGGCGGACATACGGCGCTTGTGGGTCAGCTCGGCCAGGGGGTTGGTCTGATCCATGAACTGGCTCAAGGGGGAGGAGCCGAAGAACTCCTTGATGGCGGCGGTGACGGGCCGGATATTGATCAGGGACTGGGGGGTGACGGTTTCCAGATCCTGAATGGTCATCCGCTCCCGGATGACCCGCTCCATGCGCACCAGGCCGATGCGGAACTGGTTTTGCAGCAGCTCACCCACGCAGCGCAGGCGGCGGTTGCCCAGGTGGTCGATGTCGTCGGAGTAGCCGATGCCGTTGGACAGGCAGAGCAGGTAGTTGATGGAGGCCAGGATGTCGTCCAGGATGATGTGCTTGGGAATCAGCTCGTCCCGGTGCGCGCGCACCAGCTTTTTCAGGGCTTCCTCATCTCCATCGGCCTCTGCCAGCAGCTTCTGGAGCACGCTCAGGCGCACCCGCTCGGTCACGCCGCACTCGGCCGGGTCGAAGGGGACGAAGCTTTTCATGTCCACCATACCGTTGGAAAAAATCCGGACCACCGCCCCGTTTTCCGCCTGGACGGTGGCCTGGGTGACGCCCAGGCCGTCCAGCTCGATGGCCCGCTCCCGGCCAACGATCTCTCCGGCGTCGGCCAGCAGCTCGCCGGTGGCCGGGTCGGCGATGGGCTCGGCCAGGGTCTGGCCGGCCAGCCGGGTCCACAGGCACAGCTTCTTATTGAATTTATACCGGCCCACCGGGGACATATCGTAGCGCCGGGCATCGAAAAACAGGGTGTTCAGCAGGGTTTCGGCGGAGTCCACCGTGGGAGGCTCGCCGGGGCGCAGTTTGCGGTAGACCTCCAGCAGGGCCTCCTCCCGGGTCTTGCAGGTGTCCTTCTCCAGGGTGTTGACGATCAGGGGATCCTCCCCGAACAGCTCCAGAATCTCCTCGTCGGTCTGGGGCCCGATGGCGCGAATCAGGCAGGTGATGGGCAGCTTGCGGTTTTTGTCGATGCGGACGTAGAACACGTCGTTCAGGTCGGTTTCATACTCCAGCCAGGCGCCCCGGTAGGGAATCAGGGTAGAGGTGTAGATAAAGGAGCACGACTTATCATTAGTGCAGAGGGTGTACACGCCGGGGGAGCGGACGATCTGGGAGACGATGACCCGCTCGGCCCCGTTGATGACGAAGGAGCCGGAGGGGGTCATCAGGGGGAAATCCCCCATGTAGATTTCCTGCTCCTTAATCTCCTCGGTCTCCTTGTTGCGCAGGCGTACCCGCACCTTGATGGGGGCGGCGTAAGTGGCGTCCCTGGCCTTGCACTCCTCGATGGTGTACTTGGGTTTGTCCTCCATCTTGAAGTCGATGAAGCTCAGTTCCAGGTTGCCCTGGTAGTCGGTGATGGCCGCCATGTCCCGGAAAACTTCCCGCAGGCCGGTGTCCAGGAACCATTGGTAGGAATCCTTCTGGATCTCCAGCAGGTTGGGCATCTCCAGGATTTCCTCGTGGCGGATGAAGCTTTTGCGCAGGGTGTTGCCGTAGTATACGTCCTTTACCATTTGTTTCAATCACACTCCGTCTCTGTGATGGCTCCGCCGGCGGGGGAGCCGTTCGATTGCGCCGCGCCATAGGTATACGCCCGGAACCGTTGACAGAATTTTCGCCTTTTTCTTGACAACAGCCGGGCCGCTGTGGTACACTATTCATGCGTGGGAGGGTTGCCCTTTCCGCGCTTTAGATGCGTATAGCAGTTTATTTTACCATGTCCGCCCCCCCGTGTCAAGTGCTTTTACGAAAAAGCACTTGATTTTTTATGCCCCCTCAATTTCCAAAGTAAACGCAACACCCGGCATTTGATATGTTGCGTTTA
>JAJPXI010000218.1 GCA_021205585.1 Oscillospiraceae bacterium | reverse complement strand
TTCTGACGGAAATTTGACTCGCAATTCACTCTTGCCGCTCTATGCGGTGTTGCCTTAAAAAAACGAAAAAGGGCGCATTGTAGAAAAAATCTGCAATGCGTCCTTTTTCTCTAAGGAAGGACTGATTAAATCGGCAAGAGCGGATGGCGAGAAATTTTGCGACAAAAGAAGGCGCAAAAGTGCAGGAATACTGTATGTATTTCAAACTTTTGCAACGCACTTTTGGCGGAAAAGTTCCGCCAGTCGCCGCAGGCGCATTTAATCAGTGCTTCCCTAATATAAGGGAAAAGCAAAGGTCTGAACGAAGTATGAATGGCCAATTTCTCTTTCGCGCAAATGCAGAATTCGGAGCGCCGCAAGGCGCCGCAGCCCGCTCTGTGCGGCGCAGTCTGATATGGAACGATTTTCAGCAATGTAGATTTACCTGGAACCGGCGTCCGGCGGCGGGCCGTCGGGCAGTTCTACAGAGAAACGAACCGTTCCCTCCCGGCTTTCTACCCAAATATGGCCCCGGTGCAGCTCTACCACCCGCTTGGCGATGGACAGGCCAAGGCCGTTGCCCTGGGTGGCGTGGGAGCGGTCGCACTGATAAAATTTGCGGAAAATCCGCTCCCGGTCCTTTTCCGGAATCGGGTCCCCCTGGTTGGAGATGGTCACCAGCAGGCTGTCCTCCTGGGCTTTCACGCCCAGCTCCACCCGGCCGCCGGGGGGAGAGAATTTCACGGCGTTGTCCAGCAGATTGATCCACACCTGCTTGAGCAGATCCTGGTTGGCGCAGATCTGGTGCTCGGCAAACTCGGCGGTAATCTCCAGCTCCTTGGCCGACCACTTTTTCTCCAGCAGCAGCACGCAGGTGCGCAGCTGCTCGGACAGGTTAAAGCGGGTCACGTCGGTCAGAATGCGCTGGTTTTCAAACCGGTTCACATTCAGCACATTGGTGGCCATGGCGGACAGCCGCAGGGCCTCCTCCTCGATGATTTCCATGTACTCCCGGCTCTGCTCCGGGGGGAGATTGCCCCGCTTGAGCAGCCGGGCAAAGCCCAGAATGGAGACCAGCGGGGTTTTGAACTCGTGGGAGAAGTCATTGATAAAATCCGTGCGCAGCAGCTGGGTGTTCTCCAGCTCCTCCGCCAGCAGATTGAACTTGTTCTCCAGGTCCCGGTAGTTTCCGATGGAAATGCGGGTCTGGTACTCCCCGGCGGCCAGGGCCTCCAGGCCCTCGATTAGGGTGTTCAGCCATTTGACCGGCCCCCGGCCCACCAGCAGGGACAGGGCCGTGGCTACCAAAACGCTGATGAGGGCAAAGCTGGCCAGCACCGCGCCGCCCCAAATGCGGCCTTCGTGCAGCACGCCGGTTTGCATCAGGAGATAATAGATCCCCATCACCAGGGCCGCAGTGGCCGCCTGAATACAGAACACCAGAGCGGCCAGTACCAGGGTCAGAACAGCCCTGGGGGGAATTTTGCGGCGCTTCATACCTTTTTCACCGCCTTATAGCCCAGTCCCCGCACCGACACAATCTCAAACTCCGGCCAGCCTTCAAAGCGCTTGCGCAGCCGACCGATGTGAACCGTTACGGTCTCCCAGCCGGTTTCGCTGTCTACTCCCCAGATCTCGTCCATCAGCTGAATGCGGGTGAAGATCTGGCCGGGGTAGGACAGCAGCTTGTACAGCAGCTGAAACTCCTTTTGGGGCAGGGAGATGGTCTGGCCGTGGCCGGTAACCGTCATGGAGGCGTAGTCCAGCACCACCTCCCCCACGGTGATTTTGTTTTCGCTGACAATGCGGGAACGCCGGAGCAGGGCCCGGATACGCAGGAGCAGCTCCTCCTCGTCCACCGGTTTTGTCATGTAGTCGTCGATGCCCACCAGAAAGCCCCTGTTCCGGTCGGCGGCCAGCTGCTTGGCGGACACCATCAGGATGGGCAGGTCATTGCGCGTCTCCCGCAGGGCCTCAGTGAAGGCGTAGCCGTCCATGTTGGGCATCATCACATCCAGCACTACCAGATCCACCCACTCCCGCTCCATCAGGGCCAGGGCCTCCTGGCCGTCCCCGGCATCGGAGACGTCGTAGCCCTCCGTCTCCAGCAGGGCCCGCAGCCACCGGCGGGTGTTTTTGTCGTCGTCTACCACCAGAATTCGCACCATTTCTATCACCTTCTTGAGAATAGTATACCACAGCGGCAGAACAAAATGTTAAATTTTTATGACCAGGCCCTTTGTTTCGTTTCAGTTTAGATTTCTCCCCGATAATACTTCACATCATCAAGGCGGGCCAATGCCCGCCAGGTTGAGAAAGGAGTTTTGTTCATGCTCAAATTGTTGAGACGAATGACCAAACAGGAGTGGGGTCTGGCGGTGCTGGCCTTTGCGCTGGTGCTGGTTCAGGTGTGGTTCAACCTGACCATGCCGGATTATATGTCCGAGATCACCACTCTGGTCGAAACCGAGGGCAGCGCCATGTCCGACGTTCTCTCTGCCGGAGGGATGATGCTGCTGTGCGCCTTGGGCGCCCTGGCCTCGGCCGCAATGGTGGCGGTTCTGGCCTCCAGGATCGCCTCCAGCTTCTCCGCTGAGATACGCAGCAAGCTGTTCCGGCAGGTGCAGGCCTTCTCCCCGGCGGAGATCGGGAAGTTTTCCACCGCCAGCCTGATCACCCGCTCCACCAACGACGTCACCCAGGTGCAGATGGTTATCGTCCTGGGCCTGGAGGTTTTGCTCCGCGCCCCGGTCACGGCCATCTGGGCAGTGTGTAAAATCTGGTCCAAGAACTGGGCCTGGACCACGGCCACAGGTGTGGCGGTGGTGCTGCTGCTGGCCATCGTGGGAACCTGCGTGATGGTGGCCATGCCCAGATTCCGGCGCTTGCAGGTGCTAACCGACAATATCAACCGGGTGACCCGTGAGAACCTGACCGGTCTGCCGGTGGTGCGGGCCTACAATGCGGAAAAATACCAGGAGAAGAAATTCTCCGCCGCCAACGAGGAGCTGACCCACACCAACCTGGTCGCCAACCGCACCATGGCGGTCATCTTCCCCAGCATCCAGTTCATCATGAGCGGCCTGACTCTGGCCGTCTACTGGATCGGGGCTTACCTGATCAACAACGCGGGAGCCACGGATAGGCTGGGCCTGTTCTCCGACATGGTGGTCTTCTCCCAGTATGCCATGCAGATCGTAATGGCCTTTATGATGCTGGTCATGATCTTCGTACTGCTGCCCCGGGCCTCGGTGGCCGCCCAGCGTATCAACCAGGTTCTGGAGACCAAGCCCACCATCCTGGACGGCTCTGCCGCGCAGGGCCAGCAGGGCCAGCGGGGCGAGGTGGAGTTCCGCCACGTCACCTTCTGCTACCCCGACTCCGGTGAGCCGGTACTGAGAGACATCACCTTCACCGCCCACCAGGGGGAGACGGTGGCCCTGATTGGCGCCACCGGCAGCGGCAAGAGCACGGTCATCAATCTGATCCCCCGGTTCTACGACGTGACCGAGGGCCAGGTGCTGGTGGACGGGGTGGATGTGCGGGAGTACACCCAGGCCGCCCTGCGCAACAAGATCGGCTATGTTTCCCAAAAGGCCACCCTGTTCAGCGGCACCGTCCGCAGCAACGTGGCCTACGGGGACAACGGACGGGAGACCTTCCTGGACTCCGACGTGGTCAACGCGGTCTACACCGCTCAGGCCGCCGAGTTCGTGGAGAAGCTGCCCGAGGGGTACGACGGCCGGATTGCCCAGGGAGGCGGCAACCTGTCCGGCGGACAGAAGCAGCGGCTTTCCATCGCCAGGGCCATCTGCCGCCGGGCGGAGATCCTGATTTTTGACGACTCCTTCTCCGCTCTGGACTACCGTACCGACAAAACCCTGCGCCAGGCCCTGAACGACCAGTGCGGCGACGCCACCCGGCTGATTGTGGCCCAGCGCATCGGCACCATCCGGGACGCCGACCGGATCCTCGTTTTGGATGAGGGACAAATCGTGGGCCAGGGCACCCATCAGGAGCTGATGGAGAACTGCCAGGTCTACCAGGAGATCGCCCTCTCCCAGCTTTCAAAGGAGGAATTGGCATAATGGAAGAAAAAGAATACCGGCCGCAGCAGCCCACTCGGAGAGGCCCCGGCTCTATGAGAGGACCGGGCGCGGGAGCGGGAGAGAAGGCTCAGGATTTTGCCGGCACCTGGAGGAAGCTGCTCCTCTACTGCAGAAAATATCTCCCCGCTTTGATCGTCGCGATCGTCTGCGCCATCGTCAGTACGGTGTTCACCCTGGTTGGACCGGGCCGGCTGTCGGATATGACGAAGGAGATTCAGGCGGGGCTGACGGGCAGCATCGATCTGGGCGCGATAGGGCGCATTGGAGGATTTTTGGCAGCACTGTATGTCTGCAGCATCATTTTGGGCCTGGCGCAGCAGTTCATCATGGTCACCATCACCCAGCGGGTTTCCCGGCAGCTGCGGGAGGACATCTCCCACAAAATCAACCGCCTGCCCATGGCCTACTATAACACCACCACCACCGGCGATGTACTCTCCCGCGTCACCAACGACGTGGACACCATCACCCAGTCCATGAACCAGAGCATCGGCAACCTGCTGACCGCCATCGTGACCTTCCTCGGCTCCCTGTTGATGATGCTGATTACCAATGTGATTATGGCCCTGACCGCCGTTGTGGCCACAATCATCGGTTTTGCGCTGATGATGCTGATCACCAGCCACTCCCAGAAATACTTTGTCGGTCAGCAGCGCAGCCTGGGCGCCCTGAGCGGACACATTGAGGAGATTTACGCCGGCCACACTGTGGTCAAGGCCTACAACGGCGAGGCCGCCGCCCAGGAGGAGTTCGACCGGCTCAACGGCCAGCTGCGCCACAGCGCCTTCCGGGCCCAGTGCATGGCGGGCATGATGATGCCCCTGATGACCTTCATCGGCAACCTGGGCTATGTGGCCGTGTGCGTGGTGGGTGCGCTGCTGACCATGAACGGGAACATCGGCTTTGAGGTCATCGTGGCCTTCATGTTGTATGTGCGCTACTTCACCCAGCCCTTAAGCCAGATGGCCCAGGCGGTGCAGACCCTCCAGTCCGGCGCGGCCGCCGGAGAGCGGGTCTTCGAATTCCTGGAGGCGGAGGACATGGAGCAGGAGAGCGGCAAGATGACCGCCATGGAGCACTGCACCGGCGAGGTGGAGTTCGACCATGTGAAATTCGGCTACACCCCGGAGCGCACCATCATCCACGACTTCTCCGCCCAGGCCCTGCCGGGGCAGAAGATCGCCATCGTCGGCCCCACCGGGGCGGGGAAAACCACCCTGGTCAACCTGCTCATGCGCTTTTATGAAACCCAGGGAGGCGAGATCCGCATCGACGGCGCACCCACCCATAAGATGACGCGCCAGGCGGTTCACTCCCAGTTCTGCATGGTGCTTCAGGACACCTGGCTGTTTGAGGGGACCGTGCGGGAGAACCTGGTGTATAACAATGAGAACATCACCGACGAGGCCATCACCCAGGCCTGCCAGGCGGTGGGGCTGGATCACTTCATCCGCACCCTGCCCCACGGCTACGACACGGTGCTCAGCGACCAGGTCAGCCTGTCCCAGGGCCAGAAGCAGCAGATGACCATCGCCCGGGCCATGCTGACCGACCGGCCCATGCTGATCCTGGACGAGGCCACCAGCTCGGTGGACACCCGGACAGAGCTGCAAATTCAGAACGCCATGGATATGCTGATGAGCGGGCGCACCAGCTTCGTCATTGCCCACCGGCTGTCCACCATCAAAAACGCCGACCTGATCCTGGTGATGAAGGACGGGGACATCATCGAAAGCGGCACTCACCAGGAGCTGCTGGATCAGAACGGATTCTACGCCGACCTTTACAACAGCCAGTTTGAGCAGGTGGGGTAAGAGAGATGAAATGTAATTTTGTAGCCATCGAGCGGGAGTACGGCAGCGGCGGGACAAAAATCGCCCGCCGCCTGGGTCAGCAGTGCGGAATCCCCTGCTACGGCAAGGAGATTTTGGAACAGGTGGCCCGGGAGCGGAATCTGTCGGTGGACCGGATCCAGCAGTATGAGGAGCACGTGTCCAACAGCCTGCTGTACACCCTGTCCATGATTACCAACGGCGCTTCCAATTCCGCCCTCTCCCCGGAGGACGACATCTTCCTCTCCGAGCAGGAGGTCATTCAGCATCTGGCCGAGGCCGGCCCCGCCATTTTCCTGGGCCACTGCGCCAGCGCAGCGCTGCGGAACCGCACGGGTGTTGTCCGGGTGTTCATCCGGGCAGAGGAAGGGGAGAAGAAAAAGCGCATCCGGGAGGACTACGGCATTCCGGAGGACAACATCGAGCGCCTGCGCAAGCGGTTTGATAAAAAACGGGCCAACTACTATTTCGCCAACACCGCCCGGCAGTGGACCGACCCGGCCAATTACGACATCGTGCTCAACTCCACCTACCTGGGCCTGGAGGGCTGCGTGAGGCTGCTGTGTGCCCTGTTCCCCCCGGCGGAGGAGTGACCCGGCCTTTACAAGCGATTTCCCCTGTGATACAATACTCCCGTCGGCCTGTTTGGGGTCGGCGGGAGTATATGCGTGGGAAATGGTTTTCCTGTTTTTGAAGGGAGCGGGACATGGCGCGGGAAAAGAACGGGAAAAAGAGGCTTCGGCGCGGGGTCGGAATCTGCGCCGGGCTGTTGCTGTGTTTTTTCCTCTATGTCCTGATTGGCGTGCTGGTTCCGCCCCTGTTCCAGCAGGACGCCGGCGGCGCGGAGGCGACGGCGCTCTCCGATTCCAACGGAGAGCGGGTGCTGTGCGTGGACGACAACCAGGAGGCCCTGCTGTGGCGGCTGCGGCTGATTGAGGCGGCCCAGGAGGAGATCATCCTCTCCACCTTCGACTGGCGGGACGACGACAGCGGCCAGGCCATCATGGCCGCCCTGCTGGCGGCGGCGGAGCGGGGGGTGCGGGTGCGCGTCCTGGTGGACGGCATGAACGCCTTCCTCCACCTGCGCGGCAACGTCCACTTCCAGGCCCTGGCCGCCTCCCCCAACGTGGAAATCAAGCTGTACAGTCCGGTCAACCTGCTCAAGCCCTGGATGCTCAACTATCGGCTCCACGACAAATATCTGATCGCCGACCAGACCGCCTACCTGCTGGGGGGCCGAAACACCAACGATTTGTTTTTGGGAGAGGCCACGGAATCCAGCAACATCGACCGGGGGATCCTGGTCTGGCAGGAGGCGGCGGAGGAGGATTCCTCCCTGGCCCAACTGCTGGACTATTTCGAGCAGGTCTGGACGCTGGACAGCAACCGACTGCTTACGCCTGACACCACGAAAAAAATCACCCGCGCCCAGCAGAAGCTTTTGGCGCTGGCGGAGCAGCTGGAGCAGACGTACCCGGAGGCCTGCGAGGACGTGGACTGGCGGGCCGCCACCCTGGAAACCGGGGGCGTGACGTTGCTGACCAACGGGTATCTGCCCGAAAATAAACAGCCCATACTGTGGGAAACCCTGTGCCAGCTGATGGCCCAGGGCTCCGATATTCTGATTCAAACCCCCTATATCATCGCCAACCAGACCATGTATGACGACCTGGCCGCCGTCTGCGCCGGGGCAGACAGTGTGACGATGATGCTCAACGCCCCGGAAAACGGGGCCAACCCCTTCGGGTGCAGCGACTATCTGAATGAAAAGGAGTCCGTCCTCTCCTGCGGCCTGACGGTGGTGGAGTGGATGGGAGGCCGTTCCCTGCACACCAAAACGGTGCTTATCGACGACAGCCTGTGCGTCGTCGGCTCCATGAACTTTGATATGCGCAGCGTCTACCTGGACACCGAGCTGATGCTGGTCATCGATTGCCCGGAGCTGAACCGGCAGCTGCGCGCCGGCTTTGCGGACATGGCGGAGTACAGCCGGACGGTCTCCCCCGACGGCAGCGCCGTCTCCGGCGCACAGCTCACCGTCTCCCGGCTCTCCGCCTGGAAAACCGCCCTCTATCAGATTCTCCGGGTGGTTCTTCGCCCCTTCCGCTATCTGCTGTAACCGGGCCCCGTGCCCTCATGTCGTCCGGAGAGGAGTAAATCAAGAAACGCCTGTACACTACATACAGACGTTTCTCTTTGAACAAACCACAATATATTGTGGTTTCGTGCAGTTTTCTAACTCTCTGTTTTGTCGCTCGTAGCATCCCTTTTCATCTTCATCATCAAGTGCGACAGCAATAATATCGGTTCCTCTTTTCATAATTTTTTTGCCGCATTTGCAGCATCGCGAATGGAAGCAGAGGGAAAATATATGCCGACATTTCCACCATTGTGAACTGGCACCCCGTCAGAAAGCACAATAATCAATCGCTGATCAGTTGCCGTTCGTGTCGTGATGTATCGTTCCGCCCAATATAGGGAACCTCTAATAACTATGACAAGAGCAGATGGCAAAAGATTTTGTCAGATGCCGCAGACATAGTTTTTAGAGGTTCCCTATAGTGACAGTCCTTCACGTGTTCCTTCATTTGCATCCAGGGAAAGGATATTAAGGAAACACTGATTAAATGCGCCTGCGGCGGCTGGCGGAACTTTTCCGCCAAAAGTGCGTTGCAAAAGTTTGAAAC
>JAJPXI010000033.1 GCA_021205585.1 Oscillospiraceae bacterium | reverse complement strand
GACAGCTATGCTGTCCAGGTGACGGTTTCAGCGTTGCTCTTGTGCAAAATCATTGTCAGCCGCCGCAGGCGCATTTAATCAGTGCTTCCTTAGTAAACATCTCCACCCAAGCTCCTGCGGAGCTGTAGATGGAGCTTCTTCCTCCCGGAGGGGGAGGTAATTCAAGAAAATCCGACGCCCCGCACAAAACATGAGTTTTTCTCGCAACTCACAAGTCTAAGATGTCTTTGATATAATGTTCCATACGCTGGGCGCTGGCCTGTTTCATTTGGTCTGTAACATGACCGTAGACGTCCAAAGTAAACGCACAGGTGGCGTGTCCGAGGTTTCCCGAAACGGTCTTGATGTCATCTCCCGCCCGGATAGCGGCAGTGGCATAGATGTGCCGTAAATCACATATTGTCTTAACGACCCGGAAGTCTTGGCTGGGCACATGAACACGACAACATAACCATAGCAATTAAGCTATCTGTATTTCTAAGGAAACGCTGATTCAATGCGTCTACGGCGTCTGGCGGAATCTTTCAGCCCAGGAATGCTGATATTGGAAATATCACATTTTGAGAGCCCCACTTTCCTGATTTCGTTTTGCCAACTAAATCATAAGCGGAACTCCTTCCTGTTCCAAGGCTTTATTCAGTTTTTCTTCCCACACAAACTACCGAAGAGCCGATTTTCTTGACCTTTTCTTGAAAATGGGCGGCGAAGCCCGCGCTCCTCCGGGGCTGTCACTCCCCCGGCTCTAGTTCCCGGTACAGGGCGGGGGCGTCGGCCTTGCCGGCGTACTCGGTCACGGCCAGCACCTCCAGGTGCAGCGCCCGCTCCCCGAAGCGCAGCTCCAGCCGATCCCCCGGCTTCACCTCATAGGAGGCCCGGGCCGGGCGGCCATTGACCAGAACCCGCTGGTTGTCGCAGGCCTCGTTGGCCACGGTGCGGCGCTTGATCAGCCGGGACACCTTCAACCATTTATCCAACCGCATAAAAATCGACTCCTTTTCGTATTGCGCAGGGGCAGCCCCGGCGCCCGCCCGTCAAAGGGGCTGCGTCCGGGGAAGCCACTCGCTGACAAAGGCCTGGGCGGTCAGGCTGATTTCCGCGTTTTTGCTGGCAATCAGGCAGGCCCGGCGGAGGGGCAGGGAAATCAGGGGGATGGGGTACAGCTCCTCCGCGCCGGCGCGCTCCTGGATGAGCTTTTCCGGCAGCATTCCCACGCCGAAGCCGCCGGTGACCGCCTGGGCCACCAGCTCCACCGTGGTCAACTCGATGTCCGGCTCAAAGGGCAGGCCCTGGGTCTGGAAAAAATCCTCCAGGTATCTCCTGCTGGAGGTTCCTTCCGGCATGGACACAAAGGGCAGCCGCGCCAACTCCTCCAGGGTTTTCGCCCCCTGGGCAGCCTGGGCGAACCGCTTCCCTGCCACTAAGCTCTCCCTTGTGGCGTCGATTTCCCGCAGAACGCGCACGTCCTCCCCTTCAAAGGGGGTGTGCAGCACCGCCAAATCCGCCTCGCCGCTGTGGAGCATCTCAATCATGCGGTTGTTCAGGGCGTTTTTACACTTGACCTTCACCGCCGGATGCTCGGCCATGAAGCGGCTCAGGGCGGGCAGGATGTACACGGTGAAACACATCTCGGCGGACACGATGGTCAGCGTCCCCCCGTTCAGGGTGCGCACCGCCTCCAGCTCCCGCTCCGCCTCGAAGAGCAGATGGCAGGCCGGTTCCACCCTCTGCCACAGCAGATCCCCCTCCGGCGTCAGCTGCACGCCCCGCTTGGTGCGCACAAACAGGGCGCAGTCCAGCTGCTCCTCCAGCTTGCGCACCGCCTTGGTCACGGTGGGCTGGGTCACATACAGCCGCTGGGCCGCTGCGGTGATCGATCTATGCTTGGCCACAAAGTAAAATATTTTATAGGATTCAAAGCTGGTAGAAAGCCCCGGGTGTTCCATCTTACCATTCCCTTTTTGAATGACAGGCATTGCTAACATTCATTTTATTTATGTAGTGAAAAGGAGTATACTATGGATAGAATCAAAAGTCAAGGGAAACTCTAATAACTGAGGTTCCCTCAAGGGAGCATCTACATGAAGCGATTGAAACCTGTCAGCAAAGAAACCGTCCGGCGGACGGGTATGTTTTTAGCGGGAGTGTGCGTATCCGCCCTGGGCGTGGCCCTGGCCAGCAAGAGCGATTTGGGCGTGACCCCCCTGTCCCTGCCGGCCTATGTGTTCAGTTATGCCTTCCCCCTGTCCATGGGCCAGTTCCTGATCCTCCAGCACGCCGCCTTCCTGTTGCTCCAGGCCCTGCTGCTGGGGCGGGAGTTCCGCCTCTCCAGCCTGCTCCAGCTGCCCCTGGCCATCGTATACGGCGAGGTGACAGACCTGGCCCTGTGGTGCCTGGGCGGGTTTGAGGCCGCGTCCTACGCCGCCCGGTTGGCCCTGTGCGCCGCCGGCATTGTGGTGACGGGCATAGGCGTGTTCCTGATGGTCAACGCCGGGGTGCTGGTTTTGGCGGGCGAGGGCCTGTCCCTGGCCATCGCCCGCAGGACGGGCCTGGCGTTCAGCACGGTAAAAATCGTCGTGGACTGCGGCCTGCTCCTGCTCAGCGCGGGCATGAGCATGATTTTGCTGGGGCGCATCGTGGGAATCCGGGAGGGCACCGTGGCCGCCGCGATTCTGGTGGGCCTGGTGGTGAAGGCCATCCAGTCCCTCCGTTCCCCCCGCACCGATACCGAGCCACGCCGGGAGCCGCTGGCCCGGGGCAGCGAGTCCCCATCCTGAATTATCAGTTAAGCCAAAAGGCCGCCCGGTTTTCGGGCGGCCTTTTGATTTTCAGCGGCCCGCAGGGTCGCTTTTTTTATCGGGTTTAACCCTTGGCCACGGCGTCCTTCAGCGCCTTGCCCGCCTTGAACACAGGGGCCTTGCTGGCGGCGACCTGGATTTCCTCCCTGGTCTTGGGGTTGCGGCCGATGTGGGCGGCCCGCTCCCGCACCTCGAAAGCGCCGAAGCCCACAATCTGCACCCGGTCTCCTTGGGCCAGCGCCTCGGTAATCGACTGGACGGCGGCGGCGACGGCGGCCTCGGCCTCTTTCCTGGACAGGCCGGACTTCTGTGCGGTCGCCTGAATCAATTCTGCCTTGTTCATTTTTTTGTCCTCCTAAAAAATTGTTTTTTATTTTGAGACAGGGCGATGCGCCCCCTCCCCCGGAGCCCTCTCGACCTCCGTTATCCTCAAAGCACAATGTCACTCATGCTTCAAAGCCCCTGTTGTTTGGCTCGCTCCCACAGCTTGTCCAGCTCCTCCGGGGAGAGCCGCTCCATGGCCCGGCCCTGCTCCGCCGCAAGATTTTCCACGGCGGCGAAGCGCCGGATAAACTTGTCCGTGGCGGCGGTCAAGGCCATCTCCCCGTCCACGCCGATGTGCCGGGACAGGTTGACGGCGGCAAAGAGCAGGTCTCCCAGCTCCTCCTCCACGTTGGTTCCCTGGGCGGCGGCCTGCTTCAGCTCCTCCAGCTCCTCGGACAGCTTGTCCATTGGCCCGGCGGCGTCCGGCCAGTCGAAGCCGGCCCTGGCCGCTTTCTTCTGCACCTTTTCCGCCCGCCACAAAGCGGGCAGGCTGCGGGCCACGGCCTGGAGCGCGTCGGTATGGGTCTGCTGGTTCTTTTCCTTCCGCTTGAGCTTGTCCCAGTTGTCCAGCACCTGTTCCGCGCTGGACGCCTGAACCTGGCCAAAGACGTGGGGGTGCCGGTAGATCAGCTTTTTGCAGATGCCGTCGGCCACGTCGTCCAGTTGGAACCGGCCGGCCTCCCGCTCCATCTGGGTGTGAAACACCACCTGGAGCAGAACGTCCCCCAATTCTTCTTTCAAATGGTCGCTGTCCTTCTGGTCAATGGCCTCGATGACCTCGCAGGTCTCCTCTAAAAACTCCCGGCGCACGCTCTCGTGGGTCTGCTCCCGGTCCCAGGGACAGCCCTCCGGCGAGCGCAGGAGCGCCACCAGCTCCACCAGGTCGGCCACATCGTAGTGATTTTTCTTTATCCAATTTATCATAAATCCTCACCTTTTGCAAGTGCTTTTTTCGACTTTTTTAGGATATGCGCAGAATTTTTGCGATTTTTTCGCCTTTCGGCATTAAACTCAGGTCATCTTTGGAAATAACATGCAAAACAAGCACTAAAATCAGGTAAACTACCACGCCGATTCCGATGGCCCCCAGCACGGCCAGACTGTTGGGGAGAACCCGGCTGAGCAGGCCGTTGGACGCCCAGGCTGCGGCGGCCATCAGGGCGGAGGCCACGAAGGGCTTCACAAAGGCCCGCAGGAACCGGGGCGGGTGGGGAACCGTCCGGCGGATGAAGAATATCTCCAGTCCGGCGACCACGATGAAGCAGCACAGGGAGCCCACCGGCGCGCCGTTGATGCGCACACTGGGGTTGCCCACCAGGATGTAGTTGACCACCAGCTTGACCACGCCCCCGGCCAGCACCGCCAGGATGGGCAGATTGACCAAGCCGTTGGCCTGCAAAATGGAGTTGCACAGCAGCTGCAGGGAGACGAAAATGGACGCCAGCCCCAAAATGGACAACAGCGGCCCGGCCACGGAACTGTCGATGGACGGGTACATCAGCTTGATAATCGGCCCGCCCAGGGCGAACAGGCCCATCCCCATGGGCAGGGCCAGCAGCAGCCCCACCCGCAGGGCCGACTCGCTGATGCGCTGGGCCCCCCTGCCGTCCTTCCGGGACAGGCAGGCGGACACCGCCGGGATGATGCAGGCCGTCAGGGGCACCATCATGGCGAAAGGCAGGTTGTAGATGGACAGGGTCTTGCTGTAAATGCCGTACAGCCCCCTGGCGGCGTCCAGTGCGGCCTCCTGGGACAGGCCGTCCACGCTGACGCCCAGCGACTGGAGCTGGCGCATGACCAGATTGCCGTCGATCAGGGTGATCAGGGAGCTGGCCCCGGAACTGATGGTGATGGGGATGGCCAGCTTGAACAGCCGGGCGGCGATGGCCCTGGCCCCGTCGGGCCGGTCTGCGGCAGGCTGCAGCCTCTGCTGCTTCTGATGGCGCAGAATGAGGACGGAAATAAACGCCAGGGCAGCCACGCTGCCGGTGGACACGCCGATGATGGCGCCCACCGAGCCGTACTCCGCCATATCCGCTACATTGACCAGGTAAAGCGCCAGGCTCAGGCCGATGACCAGCTTGCACCCGGCCTCGATGATCTGGGACACGCCGGTGGGCACCATGTTGAAATGCCCCTGGAAGTAGCCCCGGAAGGCCGACACCACACACACACACAGCAGGGACGGGGCCAGGGCCCGCACGCAGTAGACCGCCTTGGGGTTGCTCAGCAGGATATTGGACACCGGCGTGGACAGCACGGTCATGCAGAAAAAGCTGATGAGGCCCAAAATCAGGAAGGTGCTGAAGGCCACACGGAAGGTTTTCCGCGCCTGGTTGGCCCGCCCCAGGGTGTTGGCCTCGGAGATGGTCTTGGACAGGGCCACGGGCAGGCCGGCAGTGGAGACGGTCAGCAGGACGTTGTAGATGTTATAGGCGCTGTTATAGTCGGCCATGGCCTCGTCGGAGAGGATGTTGCCCAGTGGGATGCGGTAGAGCGCCCCGATGACCTTGACCACGATGGTGCTGACCGCTAAAATGGCCGCGCCGCCGTAAAACGTATTTTTCTTCCCTGTATCCGCCATGGATCACGTCACCTTTCCGGCGGGAAAGCCGTTCAAATCGATTATTTTGAGGGGAAAAGCTCCGGCAGGACGGCCTGCACCTCCCGCTTCACCCGCTCCCAGTCCAGGGTCAGGAACTCCCCATCCTGATATATGACCTGTCCCCTGGCCATATTCATGGTCACGTCGCCGCCCCGGCTGGAGTAGACCAGGGTTTCCACCAGGTCGTGGCAGGGGAGGGTGTGGGGGGTGTCCAAATCCACCAGAATCAAATCCGCCGCCCAGCCGGTCTGGATGCGCCCGGTTTTGCGGCCCAGGGCCGCGCCGCCGTTGGCCGTGGCCATCTCCAGCGCCTGATAAGGGGGGACGGCCATGGGATCCCGGCGCACGCCGCCGTGGAGGATGGCGGCCAGCTTCATGTCAGCAAAGGGGTCGACGCTGTTGTGGGAGCTGACCCCGTCGGTGCCCAGGGCCACGTTGACCCCCGCCCGGCATATGTCCGGCACCGGCGCCACCCCGGAGCCCAACTTCAAATTGGAATAGGGGTTGTGAACCACGGACACCCCCCGCCGCTTCAAGATCTCCCAGTCCTCCGGCGTGGTATACACGCAGTGGGCAGCAATGCCGCCCCCGTCCCACACCCCGCACCGATCCAGGGCCTGAACGGGGGTCAAACCGTTGCGCGCCAGGCTCTCCAGGTGCTCCTTCTCGGTTTCGGAGACGTGGACGTGCACGCGCAGGCCATGCTCCCGGGCAAACCGGGCCATCCAGCGCCAGAAAGGGGCGGTGGAGGTGTACTCGGCGTGAATGGAGGCGTCCACCAGGATGCGCCCGTTCCCATAGCCGTGCCACTGCTCCGTCAGCTCCTCCTGGAGCCGGCAGTCGGCGCATTTCTCCGGGGAGAAGTCCTCCGGCGCTCCGAAGTAGACGCCGCCGCAGGACAGGTTGGCGCTCAGGCCCGCGTCCGCCACGCACCGGGCGATGGTTCCGGTGTGCATATACATATCCGCAATGCACGTCACGCCGCTGGAAATCATCTCGGCCAGGCCCAGCATGGTTCCGGCGGCCACGGAGCGGGGGGTCAGCCGGGCCTCGGCGGGGAAAATATAGTCCTGGAGCCAGGTCTGCAAGCCGCAGCCGCCGCCGTACCCCCGCAGCAGGGTCATGGGGATGTGGGTGTGGCAGTCCACGAAGCCGGGCATCAGCGCCCGGCCATGGCCGTCCAGCAGGGAAAATTTCCCCTCCGGCCTCTCCCGGCCCACATAGGCAATCTCCTCCCCTTTCACCAGAACAAAGGCGTCCTTCAGCACGGTCTGGGCCTCGTCCAGCAAAAGGGCTGTCACATTGTAAATCAGGGTATCCATCCTACAGCTCCTTCAAACAGGCCAGCACCAGGGCGGAAAACTGCGCCCCGGCGGCCCGGGCGGCCTGGAGCACCTCCTGCTCGCTGAGCGGCTGAGGCAGGATACCGGCGGCCATGTTGCTCAGCAGGGTCAGGCCCAGCACCCGCATCCCGCAGTGCCCCGCCGCAATGACCTCCGGCACGGTGGACATCCCCACCGCGTCCGCCCCGGCCAGGCGGGCGAAGCGAATCTCCGCCGGCGTTTCATACTGGGGGCCGGGAAAGTACATATAGACTCCCTCCCGCAGGGGGATACCCAGCCGCTGCGCCTGACGGCGGGCCAGCGCCCGCAGGGCCGGGGTATACAGCTGGCCGGCGTCGGGAAACCGGGGGCCGAACCGCTCCAGGTTCTCCCCCCGGAGGGGGGAGTCCTGCACCAGCTTGATGTGGTCGCAAATCAGCATCAATTCTCCGGGGTTCCAGTCCAGATTGACGCACCCGGCGGCGTTGGTCACAATCAGAGTCTGGCACCCCAGCAGCCGCAGCACCCGCACAGGGTAGGCTGCCTGCTCGAAGGAATAGCCCTCGTAGGGGTGGAAGCGCCCCTGCATCACCGCCGCCGGCCTGCCCTGGAGCGTGCCGAACACCAGCCGCCCCTTGTGGCCGGGGGCGGTGGAGCGGGGGAAGTGGGGAATTTCGCCGTAGGGGATGGAAACCGGCTGCTCCGCCAGCTCTCCCAGCTCCCCCAGGCCGGAGCCGAGAATCAGGCCTACTTCGGGCCGGAACCCCCCCAGCCGCTCCTCCAGGGCCCGGCAGCTCTCCTGATAATGCTCAAAGGGAATCATATCACGCCGCCCCTTTCTCAACAAATGAACAAGCAGTATTGTACACCATCACGCCTGAAAAAGCAAACAAAACCGGAGGCGCGGCGGCAAATTCCCCGGTTTTGTTAAAATCAGACAGCAAGCTGATTTACGAACCGGCCTCCGGCGGAGAACAGATCAACAATCTGTTTTCTGAAAAATGAGCAGCGAGTTTAAGGGAGAAGCAGGAAGGCGCCCCTTTCCATAGAAAGGGGCGCCTTCCTGCTTTTTTGCTTTGCTTTTTGCCGCTCCTGCACCTTGGCCGCCTTTACGACCCGGCCGCGCAGATAATACAGCTTGGCACGGCGAACCTTGCCGTGGCGGACAACCTCCACCTTTTCAATGGTGGGAGCGTTGACGGGGAACACTTTTTCCACGCCGACCCCGTAGGACAGGCGGCGCACGGTAAAGGTTTCCCCGATGCCGCCGTGCTTCTTGGCGATGACGGTGCCCTCAAACACCTGAATCCGCTCCCGGCTTCCCTCTTTGACCCGCAGATGAACCTTCACGGTGTCGCCGATTTCCACTTCGGGGGGATTCTCTTTGAGGTTCTTGGCCTCAAACGCTTTTAATAAATCCATGACTTCCTCCTCATTTTCAGGCGTTCGTGCGCACTGGAAATTCCCGCCGCAGAGGACCGCCCGCAGTTCAGGCGAACGAATTGTACCACACCCGGCGGATAAATGCAAGCATTTTCTTTCAAAGTGTAAAGAGAACCTCTAAAACCCTCAATTTCCAAAGTAAACGCAACACCCGGCATTTGATATGTTGCGTTTACT
>JAJPXI010000078.1 GCA_021205585.1 Oscillospiraceae bacterium | reverse complement strand
TCGCAAAATTTCTCGCCATCCGCTCTTGCCGATTGAATCAGTCCTTCCCTAATTGACCAGTCCGAAATTGCTGAAGGGGAACAGCACCATGACCACCCGGCCCAGGATATACCGCTCGTCGATGGCCCCCAGGTCAACAAAGCGGCTGTCGGTGGAGTTGTTGCGGTTGTCGCCCATGACGAACACGCAGCCTTCCGGGACGGTTATCTCCTCGATGGTGAAGGCGGGGAGCATATCGCTCTCCAAAATATACGGCTCGTCCAGGGCTGCCCCGTCCACATAGACCGTATCCTCCTCGTAGTCGATGCGCACGGTCTGGCCGCCCACGGCGATGACGCGCTTGACGATGGGCCGGTCGGTATAGTCGGCGAAGTCCTTGGTCAGCACCACCACGTCCCCCTGCTTGGGAGTATAGAACGCGCTTTGCAGCAGCAGGATGTCGCCGTTTTGCAGGGTGGGCTGCATGGAGGGGCCGTCCACCGTGATGATGCGCCCCACAAAGGTGAAAATCAAAATCAGGGCCACCAGTGCAAAGCTCAGTGCCTGGAGCCAGAAAAACAGGCTCTGGGCCGCAGACTGCCTGCGGGTCAGCTTTCGCTCCGTCTCCCCGCGCCCCTCCGGGGCGCTCTCCCCGGCTTCTCCTGCGGGCGCCTCCGGGCTGTCTCCCCCGATTCCATCCGGGGACAGCCCCAGGCCCTCGCTTTCAATTTTTTCCGCGGGCAGCTCCCGCTCCTCCCCATGGGGCGTATTTGAATCAGCCATTTCCTGCCTCCGTGCGTTGTAGTTCCTATATCATACACCGATTCAGGACGGATTGCAAGCAAATCCCTTCAGGCAACACCGCACTCAAAAGCTCAGATTAAAGGGAACCTCTAAGGAAGCACTGATTAAATACGTCTGCGGCGGCTGCATACAGTATTACCCTCAAGGGGTATGCCCGCGCCTTGCGGCGCTCCTGATCCTGCACTTTTTGCGCGGGGCTGTGCCTATCGGCCATCGCCCCCTGCATTTGCGCGAAAGAGGAATTGGCCATTCACACAGCGCTTATACAGCTTTTTTCCCGGGGTGCAAGTACGCACAATCTTGTGCGATAGGCACCAAAAAGTAACGATTGGGCGGTTACCCGGAGGAAACGATTGTGCGGTATCAATGAAATCCGCCGCCGGACGGGTGAGAAAAATTTTTTGAAAAATTCACTTCTCATCCTTGAAGGGGCCAACTCAATGTGGTAAAATACCACTGTACTTACAAATCAGGAGCCAGGCGCAAAAAAGAACGCTGGTTCCCAAAAGAAACTTTTTTCAGGAGGGGTTCCAATGGAATCGGTCAAATCCGCAGCCGTCCAGGCGCTTCCGGCCTGCCCGGTGGAGACTACGTTGGTGTTGATTGGGAACAAGTGGAAAGTCTTGATTCTGCGGGATCTGCTCACCGGCACAAAGCGGTTTGGGGAACTGAAAAAATCCCTGGGCTCTGTCAGCCAGAAGGTGCTGACTGCCCAACTCCGGGCCATGGAGGGCAGCGGCCTGCTGACGCGCACCATCTACCCGGAGGTGCCGCCCCGGGTGGAATACGCCCTGACGGAGCTGGGCCGCAGCCTGGAGCCCATCCTGGACGCCATGCGGGACTGGGGCAAAGAGTACAAGGCGCGAAACACATGACAGGCGGCCCTCCCGCAGGACAAAGAGCGCTGCGGGAGGGCCTTTTTATAGGAATGCCGCGCTCACGGCGGAGGCGGCGGAAGGCGGAAAATAAAAATAAAAAAAGCGAAAAAAGGGATTGCTTTTTCCGCAGGCCTGTGGTAGAATATTGTGGAGTTAGCTGATACTAATACCCTTGCCCCCCCTGTTCAGGGCGGCAAGGGGTGCCCGGCGGAAGGAATGGAAGGAAGCTTTGCCCGCGGCAGTTAGTGCTCTCTAATTAGAGAAAGCTAATCCCGATGGGGCAACAGGCCCCGCAAAATCGAAACGACCCGCCCGCCACCGAAGGCTCGGAATACCCGCCGGGGCAGGGGAGGGGCGTTTTACAGGAAAAGGAGGATAGAAGTTCCCCGCGCGAAATTAAGTTTAGGAGGAATCCCAATGAAAGCAATTTCCCAAAAGCTGACGGCCATGCTGATGGCGGTTGTGATGGTATTCAGCCTGTTGTCCGTGTCCGCGTTTGCGGCCAAAGAAACCGATTCGGGCAGCGGCGAGGAAGCCAGCTATTCCGATTCGGAGGTCATTATCCCTGAAAGCCTGGCCGGGGGCAACTATGTGTCCTCCGTCCTGGTGGAGCCGGACGACGATGAAGATTTTAATTCCTATTACATCACCGTCACCGTCGCTGTCAGCGACGGGGCCATTGCCGGCCTGAGCGTCTCCGGCGCCAGCGGCAGCAACAGCCAGTATTCCACCAAGGCCACCGAGGGCGTCAGCGAACAGCTGGTCGGCCAGACTGCGGGCACTGTCGCGGTGGACGCGGTTTCCACGGCCACCTGCTCTAGTAAGGCCATTGTCAAAGCCGTCAACGCCGCCCTCCAGTCTGAATCCACGGGCGACACCGCTATCACCTTCGGCGACGCCATTTACGACGCCGACGGCACCACCTTTACCCTCACCGTCACCGACCCGGCGGACGGTGTGGATTACAGCGCCGTCTCCATCGAGTATGGTCTGGGCAAGTTTGCCGGTTCCCTGACCGTGGGTACCGATTTCACCGTGGAGGAACTGTCCAGCAGCGAGGCCGAGATTGTCTACGAAATTACCATCCTGCCCGAAGGCTATTATCTGCAAGAGGATGACATGGGTGACCTGGAGGTGTACTACAACGCCGTGGGCCGCAACCTGAACGTCACTGTGGCCAACACGACCACGGGTGTCACCATCGAGTCCGACACCGCCACCGCCCTGGTCAACAACCAGTTGTTTATAAGTGGCAGCGATGACGTGAGCCTGGCCAGCTATATCAGCGCCATTTGCCACGTCACCCTGACCTATACGGACGAGAGCGGCGTGGAGCAGACCGCTTTTGACGGGGACACCCAGGCGGCCCACGACGTCTACCCCGATTACGAACCAGCCGACATCTTCAATGAGGACGGCACCGTCAATTTTGACTGCGCCATCTTCACCCTGGGCGACGACGTGGTCTACACCATGGACATCACCGCCGGCACCGGCTATGCGGATGTGACCGGCACCGTGGGCGACGTGGCGGGGGAGACCGTGTACGTCACCATGAACGTCCCCTACGGCGATTTCTACGGCTCCGAGGGCGTGGGCGAGTACTTCGACGCCATCTCCACCGCCACCACCAGTAAGTACGCTGGCACCACCGGCCTGGCCAAGGGCACATATAACACCACCGATGAGGACGGCAACGGCGTCATTCTGGGCGTCACCTTCCCCGTGGCCATGACCCAAGAGACCTGCGCGGCTCTGCTGGCCCTGAACGCGGGCCTGGACGAGCACACCGACTATTACATCAGCGACGTCTCCAGCAGCGCCCCCGCCGCCTATAAGGCTCTGACCTATGCCGACGGGACGTACACCTTCGGCGAGACCGTCACTGTCGAGCAGGACAGCACCGGCCTTTCCGTGGGCGGCCTGACCACCAGCGGCGGCTACGGCGACTACCAGATCGACCTGGTGGGTGTGCTGACCGAGGGCGGCGTCGCCATCGGGGACGTGGATGACATTACCATCTACGGCGTGGTCCTCACCGACTCCGAGGGGAACACCTACGGCATGGCCATGCTGGAGAACACCTGGCTGGGCACAAGGATTACCAACGTGGAAGTGGCCTGGTCGGTGCCCGAGGGCCAGCAGCTGCGCAAGGGCCACAACAGCGCCAGTGCCCCCCTGTACAACCAGTTTGACCTGAACGGGGCTACCCTGACCAATGTGGAGCTGATTACCAGCAACGGCACCTACAACATCGCCTGCAACGTGGAGCTGCCTGAGTACTACAGCGGAGACGAGAGCCTGAGCGCCCAAATCGTCACATCCACCCAGATGAAGATTTCCGTGCCCTCCGCGCTGGAGGATATAGAGGTCAGCGTCAGCTATAAGAGCGGTCGGAGCACCGTCTATGTAGCCGACGGCGAGGAGATTGTGGACGGCTATGTGACCCTGGAGGGCCTGCCCACATCCTCCACCAGCTACACCGTCACCGTCACCAGCTCCAACTACGCCCCCATGACCGCCACCGTGACCTACGGCACCGCTGTCAGCGGCTATGTCACCATGCTTCAGGCCTCCAAGCTGACCTACCTGGAGGAAGTCGCCTCTGCGGCACTGGAAGCTGACAGCACCCTGAGCAATGTGGCAGAGCATCTGGCCGAGGTGCAGGAGATGGTGGCCGGCATCGGCACCGACGCCATGGCCACCAGCGACGAGGCCAACACCCTGATTGGAGAACTGGAGGAGCACCTGGAGGCCGACGCGGGCGTCACCGTGGACTACTGCGTCTTTGAGGACGTGGAGATGGATGCCTACTATTACGATGCCGCCACCTGGGCCGGCCTGGAGGGGATCAGCGTGGGCACCAGCACCGCGGAAAGTATCTTCAGCGCCGCCTCCGGCTGCACCAGGGCCCAGATTATCCTCCTGTTGTACAATATCTCCGGGGCGACGGAGGAGGACATCACCATCACCGAAACGCCCTTTACCGATGTCTCTGAGGACGCCTGGTATTATACCGCTCTGCTGTGGGCCTATGAGAATGAGGTCACCTTCGGCACCACTACCACCACCTTCAGCCCCGACAGCGACTGCACTCGTGCCCAGATTATGGCTATGCTGTACCGCTATGCCGGCTCTCCCGAGGTGGAAACCGACTCTGTCAACTATACGGATGTAAGCGCCAGTGACTACTACTACGAGGCCGTGCTGTGGGCTGTGGAGAACTATGTTACCTACGGTACCAGCGCCACCACCTATACCCCCAACCGCACCTGCCAGCGCGCCGAGGCCATCTCCTTCCTGTACCGCTTCATGAGCGGAGAATGGGAAGCGACTTATATGGACTAAGTGCGAAGCGAAAAGCGAACAAAGCCGGGGCCGGCCCTCATGGGGCCGGCCCCGGCGTTTTTTACGGGCGGCTTGGGCACCCAGGCCCCGCGCCGCCCTCCATGGCCGTGCGCAGCTTTTCCACCGCCTTTTTCTCAATGCGGGACACGTAGGAGCGGGAGATGCCGTATTTCGCGGCCACCTCCCGCTGAGTCAGGGGCTCCCCGCCGCCCAGCCCGTAGCGCAGGCGGATGACGTCGGCCTCCCGGTCTGTCAGGCAGGTGTCCACGCACCGGCGCACCTGGATGCAGCTGTCCCGGTTGTCCAGATCCTCCAGCATGTGGTCGTCCACGCTGATCACGTCCATCAGGGACAGGGCGTTGCCCTCCGGGTCGGTGTCCAGTGTCTCGGACAGGGAGACCTCCCCCTGGAGCTTTTTTGTGGAGCGGAAGTACATTAAGATCTCGTTTTCGATGCATCGGGAGGCATAGGTGGCCAGGCGGACGTTTTTTTCCGGGTTGAAGGTGGTAATTCCTTTGATCAGGCCGATGGTGCCGATGGACAGCAAATCGTCCTGGTTTTGCTCCTGGGTATAATATTTTTTGATAATGTGGGCCACCAGGCGCAGGTTGTGTTCAATCAGCTGGTCCCTGGCCTGGACGTCCCCCCGGGCCATCCGCTCCAGACAGTCCCGCTCCTCCTCCGGTTTAAGGGGCCGGGGGAAACAGCCGCCCCCCGACAGGCGCAACGTGAAAAAAGACCCGCTGAGTACCAGCAGAAGCCAAGCAGAAACCATTTTCCGCACCTCCTGCTCTTACCATATGCCGCCTCTGCAAGTCCTTATCAATGAAAGTTCGGGGGGCAGTGCCAAAACAGGCTGTTTTGGCGCTGCCCCCGCTGGTTATAAATATTCCCGGATGTCCTGGGTCAACTGTTCCTCCAGGTGGATCAGGCGCTTGGCGATGTCCTTGGAACGCTCGCTGGCGGCCTGGTACTGGTTCAGGTACTGGTTCAGGCTCTTGACGCCCATGTTGCACCCGTCGGTCATCAGGCTGGCGATGGAGGCGTCGGAGCGGTCGGTCATCATTTTCATGTTGGTCTTCATCCAGGACATCCCCTTGGCCATGGGGTTGGCCTTTTTCCCGTCGTCGTGGTACTGGTTCAGCAGGGCGTCGATCTCCTGCTTGAGCTGGTCGTGTTCCCGCTTGCAGTGGGTCAGGCGATTCTGAAAGGGCTTGGCCTGCACATAGTCCATGACACTGTCGATGGAGGACACCCCCATCTCCACTCCCGCGCCGCACTCCCGCAGCAGCCGGACGGTATCCGCTTCGATCATAAAAATCCTCTCCTTTTTATAACTACATATCGTTTCTGATTCGCTCGATGGCGTTCTTCTCCAGGCGGGACACCTGGGCCTGGGAGATGCCGATCTCCGCCGACACCTCCATCTGGGTCTTGCCCTGGAAAAAGCGCAGGCGCAGGATGTGCTTTTCCCGGTCCGTCAGCTTCCGGATGGCCTCCTTTAAGGCGATGCGCTCCAGCCAGCTCTCGTCGGTGTTCTTCTCGTCCCGGAGCTGATCCATGACGCAGACGGCGTCTCCGGTGTCGGAGTAGACCGGCTCGTAGAGGGACACCGGGTCCACGATGGCGTCCAGGGCGAGGATGACGTCCTCCCGCTTCAAGTCCAGCGCCTGGGCAATCTCCTCCACCGTGGGCTCCTGCTGGCGCTCGGACATATACCGCTCCTTAGCCTGGAGCACCCGGTAGGCCGTGTCCCGCATGGAGCGGGAAACCCGCATGGCGCTGTTGTCCCGCAGGTAGCGGCGGATTTCCCCCACAATCATGGGCACGCCGTAGGTGGAGAATTTTACGTTCAGGTCAACGTTGAAATTGTCGATGGCCTTGATCAGTCCCACACACCCCACCTGGAACAAATCGTCCGCGTTCTCGCCCCTGCCGAGGAATTTCTGGATGACCGAGAGCACCAGGCGCAGGTTGCCGGAAATCAGCTGCTCCCTGGCCTGCATGTCCCCCTGCTTGACGCGGCGCAAAAGCTCCATAATCTCATCATTTTTCAGCACCTTCAGCTTGGAGGTATTGACGCCGCAGATTTCTACCTTTCCCTGTATCGACATGGTGAACCTCCTGAAATTTGGGTGGGTGATTCCAGTATTTCCTGACGGGGGCATTTCATACAGGCCGCGGGGGAACTAAATTTTTTTCTTGGGGACGCCTTTCGATGGACTTTGCGGACGGAGGGGCGGGAAACGTCCTTTGGAGAAAAAATTTTTCCTTTTAGGCAAAAAACATAAAAAGTGCTTGACAAATCCGAAAAACCGTGTAAAATTGAATTGTCTTCGAGACCGCGCACCTAAGGCGTTTTGCTATGGGCGCGGCCCGGCCAAGAAATTGGCCCGGGTCAGGCTATAAATGGCCTGGCCTTCCGCACTTGAAAAGAAGATGGGAGCAGTACATATGAGACTCCTTTTGTGCTGCCCGCCTCTCTTTTCGGGCGGGCACCATTTTTTAGGAGGTTTTACCAATGAAGAAGACACTTGCACTGCTCCTGGCTCTCTGCATGATGCTGACCCTGTTCGCCGCCTGCTCCAGCAGCAACGACGAGGACGAAGTCAGCGACACCGCCGTCAGCGACACCGCCAACGACACCGAAGACTCCAACGTCTCTGACAGCGACGAGGAGGCCGACTATCTGGCCGAGACCACCGTGTACCTGTACGCCGCCGCCTCCATGGAGAACGCCTTCACCCAGATCATCGAGAACTATAAGGAAGTCCAGCCCAACGTAACCATCGTGGGCAGTTACGACTCCTCCGGCACCCTGCTGACCCAGATTGAGGAGGCCAACGGCAACGGCATCGACATTTTCTTCTCCGCCGGCAAAAAGCAGGTAACCACCCTGGACGAGACCGACGGCCTGGTGGTCGAGGGCTCCGTTGTGGATCTGCTGGGCAACGCCCTGTGCCTGGTCACCTATAAGGACTCCGGTACCGCCGTCACCGGCTGGGACACCATGAACCTGGCTGCCAGCATGGCCCTGTGCGACGGAACCGTCCCTGTGGGCCAGTACACCCGCACCCTGATGGTGGCCCTGGGCCTGCTGGATGAGACCGACGACGTGAGCGCCTACACCAGCGAGGAGATTTCCGCCGCCCTGGACGGCATCGAGATCAACGAGGCCTCCAACGTGTCCACCGCCGCCGCCGCCGTGGTGGAACACTCCAACGAGATTACCACCTGCTACTACACCGACTATTACAGCTATCAGGACGACCTGGAGATCATCGTCATGGATGAGACCGGCGAATACACCGGCGCCATCACCTATCCCGTCTGCCAGGTCGCCAACGGCGAGGCCGACGAGGCCGAGCTGGCCGCCACCGAGGACTTCCTGGCCTATATCCAGTCCGACGAGGCCCTGGCCGTGTTCGAGGAGTACTGCTTCATCGTCAACGGCTAAACTAGGGAAGGACTGATTAAATCGGCAAGAGCGGATGGCGAGAAATTTTGCGACAAAAGAAGGCGCAAAAGTGCAGGAATACTGCATGCAACCGTCACCCGGCCAGCATAGCTGTCCGGCCTACGCTACAAATGTGCCCCCGGCACATTTGCTTTACGCTGCGGTTTCAAACTTTTGCAACGCACTTTTGGCGGAAAAGTTCCGTCAGCC
>JAJPXI010000016.1 GCA_021205585.1 Oscillospiraceae bacterium | reverse complement strand
CTTATTGGTGGGGTCGCCGACGGCGGGCAGGGGGGAACCGGACAGGGCGGCCAGGGCGCGGTCGGGGAAGCCCAGCTTTTTGCCCCGGTAGTAGTCCCGCTCCGTCAGGGGCCGGCCGGTGACGGCCTGCTCGTACTGGGCCAGGTTGAGCAGCTTGTTTATAAACCAGCGGTCGATTTTCGTCTGCCGGTACAGCTTCTCCACGTCCACCCCCCGCATCAGGGATTCATAAATGTAGAACAGGCGCAAATCCGTGGGTTCGGCCAGCTTTTCCTCCAATTCCCTGTCGCTCAGCTCCCGGATGGCGGGGGAGCGCAGGGTCTCCAGGGAGATTTCCGCCCCCCGGACGGCCTTCATGATGGCAGACTCAAAGCTGTCGGAGATGGCAAGCACCTCGCCGGTGGCCTTCATCTGGGTGCCCAGGGTGCGCTTAGCGTAGACAAATTTGTCGAAGGGCCATTTGGGGAATTTGACGGCCACATAGTCGATGGCCGGCTCAAAGGCGGCGAAGGTGGTGCCGGTGACGGCGTTTTGAATCTCGTCCAGGGTGTAGCCCAGGGCAATCTTGGCGGCCACCTTGGCGATGGGGTAGCCCGTGGCCTTGGAGGCCAGGGCGGAGGAGCGGGACACCCGGGGGTTGACCTCGATGACCGCGTACTCAAAGGAGTCAGGATTTAGGGCGAACTGGCAGTTGCAGCCGCCCTCCACCCCCAGGCTGTCGATAATCTGCAAAGCGGCGGAGCGGAGCATCTGGTACTCCCTGTCCGCCAGGGTGACGCAGGGGGCGATGACGATGCTGTCCCCGGTGTGCACCCCCACGGGGTCGAAGTTCTCCATGGAGCAAACGGTGATGACGTTGCCCGCGTGATCCCGCATGACCTCAAACTCGATTTCCTTCCACCCGGCCACGCAGCGCTCGACCAGAATCTGAGAGATGGGGGACTGGGCGATGCCCCCGGCGGCGATTTCCCGCAGCTGCTCCGGGTTCTGGGCGATGCCGCCGCCGCTGCCCCCCAGGGTGAAAGCCGGGCGGACGATGACGGGGTAGCCGATGGTCTCGGCGAAGGTCAGGGCGTCCTCCACCACCGTGACCACCTCCGAGGGGACGCAGGGCTGGCCGATGGAGGCCATGGTGTCCTTGAACATCTGGCGATCCTCCGCCTTGTCGATGGTGTCCGGGAAGGAGCCAAGCAGGCGGACGTTGTGGGACTCCAGAAAGCCGCTGCGGGCCAGCTGCATGGACAGGGTCAGGCCGGTCTGGCCCCCCAGGCCGGAGAGGATGCTGTCCGGCTTTTCCTTTTCGATGATACGCTGGATGGTGGTCAGGGTCAGCGGCTCGATATAGATTTTATCGGCCATCACATTGTCGGTCATAATGGTGGCGGGGTTGGAGTTGACCAGGACGATTTCGATGCCGTCCTCCTTCAAAGCGCGGCAGGCCTGCACCCCCGCGTAGTCGAATTCGGCGGCCTGGCCGATGACGATGGGGCCGGAGCCGATGACCAGAACCTTTTTAATGTCAGGATTGCGCGGCATTGCCCTTCACCTCCATCATGCGGATAAATTCGTCGAATAAAAACTCGGTGTCGTGGGGCCCGCCGCAGGCCTCCGGGTGGAACTGGACGCTGAAAACCGGCTCCTTCAGATAGCGCAGGCCCTCGTTGGTGCCGTCGTTGACGTTCAGGAACAGGGGGCGGGCCAGGGCGGTGTCCACGCTGTCGTTGACCACGGCGTAGCCGTGGTTCTGGGAGGAGATATAGACCTGGCCGCTCTCGGTGTTGCGCACAGGCTGGTTGGCCCCCCGGTGGCCGTACTTCAGCTTTTCCGTGCGGAAGCCGTGGGCCAGGGCCAGCAGCTGGTGGCCCATGCAGATGCCCATGGTAGGGATGCGCCGGGGCAGCAGGGCCCGGAGGTTCTGGATGACCTCCACGTTGTCCTCCGGGTCGCCGGGGCCGTTGGACAAAAACAGCCCATCCGGCTCCAGGGCCAGCACCTGCTCCGGCGGCGCGGCGCAGGGCAGCACCTCCACCTGGCAGCCCCGCTTGACCAGCATCCGGCAGATATTTTCCTTCAGGCCGAAGTCCAGCAGGGCCACCCGGAAGCGGGGGGGCTGTTCAGGGGTCAGGGTGTAGGGCTTGGGGGTGGACACCCGATCCACCGGGCGGACGACCCGGAAGGAGCGCAGGGCGTCCAGATCCGCCCGGCCGGGGTCGTCGGTCAAAAGGCCGTTCATCACGCCCCGCTCCCGCAGCAGCCGGGTCAGGGCGCGGGTGTCGATTCCGCACAGGCCGGCCACGTTCCGCCGCTTCAAAAAGGTGTCCAGATCCCCCGTACTGCGGAAATTGGAGGGCTGGCGGCACCACTCCCGGACGATGTAGGCCGAGGGGCCCACCCGATCCCCCTCGGCATCCTCCGGGATAATGCCGTAGTTGCCAATCAGGGGGAAGGTCTGCACCACCGCCTGGCCGGTGTAGCTCTTGTCGGTCAGGGTTTCAAAATACCCCGTCATGCCCGTGGTAAACACCACCTCGGCCATGACCTCTCCTGGCGCGCCGAAGCCCTGGCCCTGAAAGACAGCGCCGTTTTCCAAAACAAGATATTTATCCATTCTTTGTGTTCCTTTCGGACAATTTTCGCTCGAATCGGTGCTTTCCCGTGGCTGTGGGGAGGGCCGTGGGGTAGCGGCCGCTGAAGCAGGCGGTGCAGAAGCCCCCGTTGACGCCGCCCTGGGCGATGCGCTCCACGCTCTCCACGCTGAGATAGCCCAGGCTGTCCGCGTCGATGATGCGGGCGATTTCCTCCACGCTGTGGTTGCAGGCGATCAGCTTGTCCCTGGAGTCGATGTCAATGCCGTAGTAGCAGGGGTTCAGGAAGGGGGGCGCGGAGATGCGCAGGTGGACTTCGGCGGCCCCCGCGTCCCGCAGCAGGCGGATGATGCGCCCGCTGGTGGTGCCCCGGACAATGGAGTCGTCCACCATGACCACCCGCTTGCCCTGGACGGCGCTGGCCACCGGGCTGAGCTTCATGCGCACCTTGTCCTCCCGGGAGGACTGGCCCGGCTCGATGAAGGTTCGGGCCACATAGCGGTTTTTGATAAAGCCGATGCCGTAGGGGATACCGGACTCCTGGGCGTAGCCCAGGGCGGCGTCCAAGCCGGAGTCGGGCACGCCGATGACGATGTCCGCGTCCACCGGGTGCTCCCGGGCCAGGAAGGCCCCGGCCCGCAGGCGGGCCTGCTGGACGCACACGCCGTTGAGGATGGAGTCGCTGCGGGAGAAGTAGATATACTCAAACACGCACATGGCGGAGGGCTTCCGGTTGCAGTGGGTGGTGATGGAGCGCGTCCCCTGGCCGCTGAACACCAGGATTTCCCCCGGCATCAGATCCCGGCACAGGGTAGCCCCCACCGCGCTCAGCGCGCAGCTCTCCGAGGCCACCACATAGCTGCCGTCGGGGCACTGGCCGTAGCACAGCGGGCGCATCCCCCTGGGGTCGCGGGCGGCAATCAGCTTGGAGGCCGACATGACCACCAGGGAGTAGGCCCCCTCGATGACTCCCATGGCGGCCTCTACCGCCTCCTCGATGGAGCCGGCGGTCAGACGCTCCTGGACGATGACGTAGGAGATGGTCTCGGTGTCGCTGGTGGTGTGGAAAATCGAGCCCTTCATCTCCAGGTTCAGCCGCAGATCCGCGGCGTTGGTCAGATTGCCGTTGTGGGCCAGGGACATGACGCCCTTGACGTGGTTAATCTCCAGCGGCTGGCAGTTTGCCCGAATGCGCCCCCCTGTGGTTCCATAGCGCGCATGGCCGATGGCCATGTTGCCCGGCCCCAGCTTTTCCAAAACCTCTGGGGTAAACACCTCGTTGACCAGGCCAACATCTTTGTAAGTGTGGAGCACACCGTCGTCGTTGACGGTAATGCCGCAGCCCTCCTGCCCCCGGTGCTGGAGGGAAAACAGGCCGCAGTAGGCCGTGTAGGCCACGTTGGTACACTCCGGACAGAATACGCCGAAAACGCCGCACTCCTCATGAATCGAACTCATTTGACTGAACCTCACTCCCTGGCGCCGCGGGGAAGGGAGCCGCCCTTCCCGGATAAAAGCCCAAACAGAAACCTTTCAAAATTCGTGGCTATGCGAATTTCAAAAGGTTTCACTGTTCCTCAGTCCTTCTGCTCCAGCAGACGGCGCATCATTTCCTGATAGGCGTCCTCCACGCCGCCCAGATCCCGACGGAAGCGGTCCTTATCCAGTTTTTCGTGGGTGGTGGAGTCCCAGAACCGGCAGGTGTCGGGGGAAATCTCGTCGGCCAGGAGGATGGAGCCGTCGGAGGAGCGGCCAAACTCCAGCTTGAAGTCGATCAAATCCACATTCAGGGTCTTCATAAAGGCTTTCAAAATATCGTTGACCTGGAAGGCCAGGGCCTTGACGGTGTCGATTTCCTCCTTTGTGGCCAGCTTCAGGGCCAGGGCGTGGTATTCGTTAATCAAAGGGTCGTGCAAATCGTCGTTTTTATAGGAAAATTCGATGGTGGGGGCGTCGAACACGATGCCCTCCTCCACGCCGTAGCGCTGGGCGAAGCTGCCCGCGGAGACGTTGCGGATGATGACCTCCAGCGGGATGATGGAAACCTTGCGCACCAGGGTTTCCCGCTGGTTCAGCTCGCTGATGAAGTGGGTGGGGATCCCGTTGTGCTCCAGCATCTGCATGAGCATATTGCTCATCTGGTTGTTGACCGCCCCTTTGCCCGCGATGGTGCCCCGCTTGGCGCCGTCGAAAGCGGTTGCGTCGTCCTTGTAGGAGACGATGCAGCAGTCGGGGTCGGAGGTGGCGAAAACCTTCTTGGCCTTGCCCTCGTAGAGCTGCTGTCCTTTTTCCATATTGATTACACTCCTTTGGATGTTTCCCGTTCCTCCCGCGCCAGCGCCGCCCCTACCAGGCCGAGGAACAGGGGGTGGGCGCGGTTGGGACGGCTCTTGAATTCCGGGTGGAACTGCACGCCGATGTAAAAGTCGTTCTCCGGCACCTCCACCGTCTCCACGATGTAGCCGTCCGGGGAGGTGCCGCTGACGGCCAGGCCGGCGTCGGTCAGAACCTGGCGGTAGTCGTTGTTGAACTCGTAGCGGTGGCGGTGGCGCTCGGAGATTTCGCACCGGCCATAGGCCCGATGCATCTGGGTGCCCTCCCGGACGCGGCAGGGGTATGCTCCCAGGCGCAGGGTGCCACCCTTGGCCACCTCTTCATTCTGGTCGGGGAGGAAGTCGATGACCTTGTGGGTGGAATGGGGGTCAAACTCGCCGGAGTTGGCGTCCTCCAGCCCGGCCACGGCACGGGCGAAAGCGATGACGGCGGTCTGCATCCCCAGGCAGATGCCCAGGTAGGGCAGGTTGTGCATCCGGCAGTAGTTGGCCGCGATGATTTTCCCCTCGATGCCTCGGTTGCCGAAGCCGCCGGGGACGATCACCCCGTCGCACCCCGCCAGGACTTCCGCGATATTATTTTCTGTGATGTCCTCCGAGTTAATCCACTGGATGTGCATATGGGCCCCGTGGACGTACCCCGCGTGGCGCAGGGCCTCGGCCACCGACAGGTAGGCGTCGTGCAGCTGGACGTATTTCCCCACCAGGCCGATGGTCACGTCCTTTGTGCGGCTGTGGATGCGCTCCACCATGGCGTTCCACTCGCTCATGTCGATGTCAGGGGCGTGGATGCCCAGCTCCCGGCAGACGATGGAGGAAAAATTGCTCTCCTCCAGCATGATGGGAACCTCGTACAGCTCCGGCAGGGTGGTGTTTTCGATGACGCAGTCCTGCTTGACGTTGCAGAACATGGCGATTTTTTTGAAAATGCCGTCCTCCAGGTGCCTGTCGCAGCGCAGGATGATGATATTCGGGTTGATGCCCATGCCCTGGAGCTCCTTGACCGAGTGCTGGGTGGGCTTGGACTTGTGCTCCTCGGAGCCGCTGAGGAAGGGCACCAGGGTCACATGGATGAACAGACTGTTCTCCCGGCCCACCTCCAGGGAAATCTGGCGCACGGCCTCTAAAAAGGGCTGGGACTCGATGTCCCCGATGGTGCCGCCGATTTCGGTGATGACCACGTCGGCCTGGGACTGCTCCCCCACGGCGTAGACAAACTCCTTGATTTCGTTGGTCACATGGGGGATGACCTGGACGGTGGAGCCCAGGTAGTCCCCCCGGCGCTCCTTGTTCAGCACGTTCCAGTAGACCTTTCCGGTGGTCAGGTTGGAAAAGCGGTTCAGATCCTCGTCGATAAACCGCTCGTAGTGGCCCAGATCCAGGTCGGTTTCTGCCCCGTCCTCGGTGACGTAGACCTCCCCGTGCTGATAGGGGCTCATGGTGCCGGGGTCCACGTTGATATAGGGATCCAGTTTCTGGGCCGTCACCTTCAGGCCACGGGCCTTCAGCAGCCGGCCCAGGGAGGCCGCCGTGATGCCCTTGCCCAGGCCGGACACCACGCCGCCGGTGACAAAAATGTACTTGATCGTTTTCATTCCGTCGCTCCTTTTACCGATCATAGGTGCGGATGATGCTCTCCGCCACCTCCCGGCGGGGGATTCTGGCGTCCATGGCCCGCTTTTCAATAAAGTAGTGGGCCTCGCTCTCGCTCATGTTCAGCTTGTCAATCAGCAGCCATTTGGCCCGGTTGACCGCCCGGATGTCCTCCATCTTACGCTGGAGGGAGCGGTTTTTGGTCTCCATTTTTTGCAGTCTGGCGCTGAGGGCGGACAGCAGGCGCACGGAGCTGTAAAAATTCTGGCGGGAGTTGGGCTTGGTCAGTGTCAGAACCCCGCTGTCCTCCACCCGGTAGGCGGTCTGGTCGTACACGTCTGGCTTGACCAGCAGCAGCACGCCCATGCTGCTCTCGGCCATATCCAGGGCCAGGCCGTCCCCGAATTCGTCGGGCAGAGGGGTGTCCACCAGCAGGATGTCCGCGCCGAGCTCCAGCAGCTGTTGCCGGGCCTCCCCGGCGTTGTGGGCACGCTGGACCGGCTCAAATTCCGGCGGGGTCAGCAGGGCGAAGAAGTAGTCAAAAATTTTGTCGCTGCCCGTGACCAGCAAAATTCGTCGGCGGTTTTTAGATGCGTTCATCGGCCCGCCCCCTTATGCGTCCAGTGCGGCCAAAAAGCCCTCCGGCAAAACGGAGGCCACAAATTTGCTCTCCCGTGCGCAGGCCGCCGCCTCCTCCAGGCTGGCGGGCAGAACGTCCAGGCCGGCCACCTCCTCCGGAGAGGCGGTGAACAGGTTCAGGTCGGTGGCCGGCTGGAGGGGCAGCTTGTTCTGGATACCGTCCAGCCCGGCGTAAATCAGCAGGGCAAAGGCCAGGTAGGGGTTGGCCGTTGGGTCGGGGGAGCGCACCTCCATGCGTTTGAACTGCCCCCTGGCGGCGGGAATCCGAATCAGGGGGGAGCGGTTCTCCCTGGACCAGGAGATATACTTGGGGGCCTTTTTCCGTCCCAGGCGCTGGTAGGACTCCCGGCAGGGGTTTAAGAATACGGTGATCTCCCGCATATGGGCCAGGATGCCGGCCAGGAAGGCATCGGTCAAATCCAGCCCGTCGGTGCTGCGCAGGGACAGGTTGATGTGCAGTCCATTGCCGCTGGCCTCCGGCAGGGGCTTGGGGGAGAAGTCGGCGCACAGGCCATTCTGCACGGCCACCGCCTTGACCACGTTGATAAAGTTGACCGCGTGGTCGGCGGCGGTGACGGCGTCGCTGTAACGAAAGTCGATTTCGTTCTGGCCGGGGCCCTCCTCGTGGTGGGAACTCTCCGGCACGATGTCCATCTCCATCAGGGTCAGGCAGATTTCCCGGCGGACGTTTTCCCCCCGATCCTCTGGGGAGGTGTCCATATACCCGGCCTGATCCAAGGGGATTTTGGTGGGCTGGCCCTTCTCGTCCCGCTGGAACAGGTAGAACTCCATCTCGGAGCCGAAGTCCACGCTGAGATTTTTGGCCCTGGCCGCCGCCACCGCCCGCAGCAGAACGGCCCGGCTGTCCAGCTCGAAGGGGGTGCCGTCCGGCCAGCGCAGCTCGCAGAACATCCGCACCACCTTGCCCTGGACGGAGCGCCAGGGGAGGGGAGTCAGGGTGGAGGGAATGGGGAACAGGAACAAATCCGAGCGGGCCTCGTCGGCAAAGCCGGGGACGGCGGAGGCGTCCAGAGAGATGCCGTCCTCAAAGGCCCGGCGCAGCTCGTTGGGGGTGATGGCCACGTTCTTCTGCCGCCCCATGGGGTCGCAGAAAGCCAGGCGGATAAAGCGAACCTCCTCCTGCTCCACATATTCGATGACTTCATCATAGGTATAGTTCATTTTTTGCGTTCTCCTCTCAATTTTACCAGACGCCCCAGCAGTACGCACACAATGAAAGGATGCCTGGCAGACTTGGGCGGCTGCCCCATAACCAAAAACATCCTTGTTTCATCGCCCTCAATTATACTCTCCCCGGCCTGTTTTGTCAACGGCGGAATCCCAATTTCGCGTCTGTAAAGTCAGGAATTATTTGAAATATTCTTCTTTTTACCAGGGCTTATAGGCTACACCGCACAAAGCGGACTGCGGTGCCTTGCAATGATTTTGCACAAGAGCAACGCTGAAACCGTCACCTGGACAGCATAGCTGTCCAGCTTACGCTACAAATGTGCCCCCGGCACATTTGCTTCACGCTCCAGTTGCAAAAGCTTGAAAC
>JAJPXI010000192.1 GCA_021205585.1 Oscillospiraceae bacterium | reverse complement strand
AGTAAACGCAACATATCAAATGCCGGGTGTTGCGTTTACTTTGGAAATTGAGGTTTGAAAAAAGATGATGCTACAATGAGGATAGAAAATCACCGCCCGCGCTTTACCTGGCGCGTTCTGTGTATGTACAGAATATAAATTCTGTCACACAGGGGCGCGAAGCCCGGCAGAAACCAACAACATACATGACCTATATTCCGAGCCATTCCACCTAAAGCGTTTGCCATGGCGGTCTGGGCCGATAGAGTGCATCACCGGAAACGGCGCGCTTTCCGTTACAGAGAAGGAATATAGTTCCGACTGTTCCGGCGTCCGTATGGATGTGGGGACAGCCGGGCTATGCCGCATCCTTCTCTGTTATGAAGGGTGCGGTTTTTATATTGTTGAAACCCGAGGGATGTAAATGCAGAAAAAATCGAAGTTTCAACGGGACATTGATGAGCGGGAGCTGAGTTCACAGATCAAGCTGCACATCGACCAGGAGTCCCGCAACCTGTTCCAAAGCGATGTTCGGCGGCGGAAAGCTATGACCCGCGGCGGACGGCGGGTGGTCATTCTTGCGGTTATTCTGGTGATTCTGTTTTTTTGGTCGTGGATTTTCGGCAATGTCTGTGTGGGCATAGGGTTTTCGGTGGAGAACGGTCGCCTGTTTGTATTCGGATGGAATACGACTGACACATTGGGACTTTGGAGATTCGCCGTTGAAAATATCCTGACGATGGATGGTTTCGCCCGGCGCACGCTGATGGGTTACACCTGCATTTTTCTGGTTGGCATGACCATGTCCTGCTCCGGCGCGGTATATCAGGGAGTTTTTCAAAACCCCATGGCATCTCCCACCACCTTGGGTGTGACCGCCGGCGGCATTTTGGGCGGTATCGTTTATATCCTGTTTTTCTGGGATTCCTCTTTTATGAGCAGGGTCGCCGCAGAATACGGCAGCGCGAACAGCGGCGGCCTGGTGTGGGCGGCCACCGCTGACGAGCTGATGGAAATTTACAGTGAGATGAGTGTTTTTGACCTCTACGGCATGACCATCTGCACCGTGCTGGGCTGCTTCGCCGGCGTGATGTTAATTGTAGGCATTTTCATGATCAGCGGCAAGGGGAAAATCAACACACTCTCGCTTATGCTCTCCGGTAGCATCTTCGCCACCGTGGTCAACACGGTAACGCAAACGGTGCAATATGCCATTCTATACAATGTAGGGGTGGATTCTACCGATGTGCGTCTGACCGCTATCGCCTCCCTCCAAGGCTCATCCTCCTCTGTTGGAAACACTATGCAGTTCACTCCATTCCTGTTCGTCGCCATCCCCGTAGGGCTTTGTTTGGTTGTTTGCTTTGCCATGACAGGGCGGTTGAATATCCTGGTCTTCGGCGAGGACGAGGCCAGAGCCATGGGTGTGCCGGTTCAGCGATTCCGGGTTATTCTCATCATCTGCTGCACTGTGATGACGGCCACAGTCATGGCTTTCTGCGGGCAGGTCAGTATGCTGGGTTTCCTTATGCCACACTTGGCCCGGTTCCTGGTGGGACCGGACTTCAAGCATCTGGTGCCCGCCTCGGCCCTGCTGGGAGGTATTGGGTGCCTGATCGTGGCTAATGTCTGCTCCGCCACACTGAGTTACGGGAATTTCAACACCTATATCGGCGTTTTCTGTACTGTGGCCTCCGTATTATTTGTTCTGCTCTACAGGAGGAACCGTCATGCAGATTGGTCATAAGGGCTTTTGAAAAATGAGCGCAGTCCGCGCCGCACAATTGTGAAGACTGATTTCATTTCTTCCCCCAAAAAGAAAGAGGCTGTTCAATGGTAAAAAAGTCAAAATTTCAACGGGAAATCGATGAACGAGAGCTGAGTTCTCAAATCAAGCTGCACATCGATCAGGAATCCCGCAACCTGTTCCAAAACGATATCCGGCGGCGGAAGGCCATGACCCGCGGTGGGCGGAGGGTGGCTATCCTGGCGGTCATTCTCGTGGCGTTATTTTTCTTTACATGGATTTTTGGGAACTGCTGCGCATTTACAGGATATACGACCATAGGAAATGTTATGCTGCCGCGCCTGAGCGCATTCAGAACACTGAATCTGTGGCGGTATTCGATCGAACAAATCCTGACGATGGATTGGTTCGCCCGGCGCACGCTGATGGGTTACACCTGCATTTTTCTGGTTGGCATGGCCATGTCCTGCTCCGGCGCGGTATATCAGGGAGTTTTTCAAAACCCCATGGCATCTCCCACCACCTTGGGTGTGACCGCCGGCGGCATTTTGGGCGGTATCGTTTACATTCTGTTTTTCTGGGACTCCTCTTTTATGGGCAGGATCGCCGAGGAATATGGCGCTTCGAACAGCGGCGGCCTGATCTGGGCGGCCACCACCGACGAGTTGATGGAGATTTACAGGGAGATGAGCGTTTTTGACCTCTACGGTATGACCATCTGTACCGTGCTGGGCTGCTTCGCCGGCGTCATGCTGATCGTGGGCATTTCCATGATTAGCGGCAAGGGAAAAATCAACACACTCTCGCTCATGCTCTCTGGCAGCATTTTCGCCACCGTGGTTAACACCGTGACGCAGACGGTGCAATATGCCATTCTATACAATGTAGGGGTGGATTCTACCGATGTGCGTCTGACCGCTATCGCCTCCCTCCAAGGCTCATCCTCCTCTGTTGGAAACACTATGCAGTTCACTCCATTCCTGTTCGTCGCCATCCCCGTAGGGCTTTGTTTGGTTGTTTGCTTTGCCATGACAGGGCGGTTGAATATCCTGGTCTTCGGCGAGGACGAGGCCAGAGCCATGGGTGTGCCGGTTCAGCGGTTCCGGGTCATCCTTATCATCTGCTGCACCGCGATGACGGCCACGGTCATGGCCTTCTGCGGGCAGGTCAGTATGCTGGGCTTTCTTATGCCGCATCTGGCGCGGTTTTTGGTGGGGCCGGACTTCAAGCATCTGGTCCCTGCCTCGGCCCTGCTGGGAGGCATCGGATGTTTGCTGGTGGCTATCGTCTGCTCCGCCACGTTGTCCTGGGGCTGGTTCAATAACTACATTGGAATTTTCTGCACCATCGCTTCTGTCTTTTTCATTTTGCTGTATAGGAGGAATCGTCATGCCGACTGGTCTTGAGGAATTTCGGGCCCGCCTCCGGGCGGACAAAAAACAGGGCCGGAGGATTCTCCTTGTGTCCGCGCTGCTGTTTTTGGGGCTGATTGTACTGTGCATCAGTGTGCGCAACGTCACCACTGACTACGGCTACACCCACACCCTGACCATCACCACCCCCTGGAAGGCCGTGCGGGACATTTATGTCTATATCAAATGCCAGTTAATTTCTATTTTCATTGGAGTTGGGAACAACAAAGGGGGAACGCAGGCGTGGATCGACATGATGAACTCCACGGACATCACCCATTTTGAGAACCTGCAGCAGCTGATTTTGACCATCCTGGCCGGGGCTGTGCTGTCCCTGTCCGGGGCGGTGTACCAGTCGGCCATGCGCAACCCCATGGCGGTGCCCACCATGTTGGGGGTCAACTCCGGGGTCAATCTGGCCCAGGCGCTGATGATTGGGACCTACAGTTCCCAAATCCTGAATATGCTGCCCATGTATTACGCCGCATCCTACCTGATTACGGCCTGCGTAGTGGCACTGATCCTGCTGTGCGGCAAGGTGGCGGGAGGCAAACATATGTCGGTGGTGGATATGCTCCTGGCGGGGACGATTATCAACCGGCTGCTCAACCTGATAGTCAACTACCTGCGGGACGCCATGGGGGAGACCAATCTGCTGCTCTATGAGGAGATCTCCGAAAAAGCCTACGAATCCCTGAATGCCTTGGTGAGCATAGGAATCATGCTGGGCGTGTGTATTCTCATTCTGACCCCGCTGTTTGCCATGCGTTTTTCCATGAACGCCATCAGTTTTGAGGACGAGGACGCCCGCTGTCTGGGCATCCGGCCCAACCTGATGCGGCTGTACGCCATCATTGCAGGGGCCATCCTGACCACCGCCGCCATGATCCACTACGGCAATATCGGAATGCTGGCCCTGCTGGTGCCTCATATGTGCCGGTATGTGTTCGGGGCGGACTTCCGCAAGGTGCTGCTCACCAGCGCATTTTACGGAGCCTTTCTGCTGACTATCGGGTGGTACATTTCCAGCTTTACCTGGATTAGCGCTTACCAGATCCCCGTGGGCAGCATTCTCAGCGTGGTCGCCCTGCCCATCCTGCTGTGGTTCAACTTCCGCCAGAAACACGGCTGGACGTAAGCTTGACAGCCCTTGGTCGGGACAAATATTAGGAAGAGCTTTATTTGAACCCGGAACACTGGGACGATGCCGATTCCTTCAGCGCCATAAAGACTTTCGCGCGGAGAAGGAGTTTGGAGTTCGGTGGGTTTGCTGTCCCGCTTGCGGAACAGATTGCTCAGATAAATTAAATATTCATAGGAGGAAATCAAAATGAGTGAAGTGAAAAAAGCACAGCGTCCGGCAGCTTCGCCGGAGGAGCCGGAACAGACCGTTCAGCCGGAGAGCGCGCCAACAGAGGTGCCAGCCGCACTGGAAAATGGCCTGCCACGGCTGACCTCAGAGGAGGCCGCAGAAGCAGGCCGCCGGCTGAGCGCCATTGTAGACAACGTGGAGACCGTCATCATCGGCAAGCGCCAGGCCATCGAGCTGGTGGTCATGTGTCTGATCACCGGCGGCCACGTGCTGCTGGAAGATGTGCCCGGTGTTGGCAAAACAAGCCTTGTGTCCGCCGTGGCCAAGAGCGTGGACTGCGACTTTAAGCGCATCCAGTTCACCCCCGATCTGATGCCCAGCGACGTGACTGGCTTCTCCATCTACAATCAGAAGACCGGCCAGTTCGAGTTCCGCCCCGGCGGCGTGATGAGCAACATCGTGCTGGCGGACGAGATCAACCGGGCCTCCGCCAAGACCCAGGCCAGTTTGCTGGAGGCCATGGAGGAGCACCAGGTCACGGTGGACAGCAACACCTACAAATTAGAGCCGCCCTTCCTGGTGCTGGCCACCCAGAACCCGGTGGAGAGCTTCGGCACCTACCCTCTGCCGGAGGCTCAGGTGGACCGCTTCCTATTGAAATTAGGTCTGGGCTACCCCACGGTGGAGGAGGAGACCAAGGTCATCACCATGCCCCGCCGGGCCAAGCAGAACCTGTCCCCGGTGGTCAGCAAGCAGGATGTCATCCAGCTGGCCGCCATGGCGGAGCGGGTGTACATCGCCCCCGGCCTGAATCGGTACATTGTCGAAATCGTCAACGCCACCCGCACCAGCGCCTTTACCTCCCTGGGCGCCTCCCCCCGCGGTTCCATTGCTCTGCACAACGCTTCCCGCTCTTACGCGCTGATGAAGGGCCGGGACTATGTGGAGCCGGAGGACATCAAATTCCTGGCCCCTTTCATCCTGGGGCACCGGCTGATTCTGACCCACGAGGCAAAAATGGCCCACAAGACCGGCCTGGCCGTTATCGAGGAGATCTTGCAGTCGGTGGTGCTGCCTGAAATGCAGGCGAAGAAAAAATGAAACGGACGCTGAAAGCAATCTGGCGGGGAACACGCCGGGGGGCCAAGGCGGTTTGGAAGTGGCGGCGGATTGGACTGAAAATCTTGCTGGTGGCCCTGGTGGTCGTGGTGTGCGCGGTGCCGGCAATTTACACCAACAGCCTGACCGGGTATCTGCCCATCTTCTTCCTTGCGCTGCTTCTGCTGCTGGCTGGAATTTATATGCTGGTGCTGACCCGGTGCATCTCCTGCCAGGGTATGAGCCTGACGGCGGCCTGCCGCCGCACGGAGGAGCAGGAGTTCTGCATGACGGTGCAAAACCGGTCCCCTCTGATCTGCCCGGTGGCTGTGGCCCGCCTGACCATGTTCAACTCCATCAGCGCCGGAGGAACCGACACGGAGCTGCCCCTGTCCTTGGGCCCCTTTGAAAAGCGGGAGTTTCGCTTTTCCGTCACCTTCGCCCACCTGGGAGAGTACCAGGTGGGGATCAGCGCGGTGGAAATCATGGGGCTGCTGGGTCTGTTGACCAAGCGGCTGCCTGGCGGCGGAATCCAGACGGTGCAGGTCACGCCCCAGCGGTGCCACCCCTCCCAACTGGCGCTGACCCGGATCGTGGAAAATGAGAACAGCCAGGCCAAAACCAGCGTCCCGGTGGACGGGATGGACTACACCAGCGTCCGGCAGTACGAGCCGGGCGACCCGATGAAGAACATCCACTGGAAGCTGTCGGCTCACGCCAACGGATACATGACCAAGCAGACGGAGATTTACGGCAGCTCCGGCGTTGATGTCATCTTAGACCTGGTTTCCCCGCCCTGGGAGGGTGAAGATGGGGCCTATACCTACGACGCGCTGATCGAGTGCGCCTGCGCTTCGGTCATTTACGCCGCGGAAAACGGTATGGAGGGCAGCCTGTGCTTTCTGGACCGGACGAACCGGGAGCGCAAGGAGCTGTGCAGCCGAGCAGACGACTTTGACAAGCTGATGGATGAGCTGCCCGGCATCACCGACCGGGAGAATACCTATCAGCTGGACCGGCTGCTGGTCCAGGCGGCCAGGGGGATGTACACCCGGAACAACGTGGTACTGTGTACATCCCGGATGAACGAGATGATCGTCCAGCGGCTGGAGCAGATCCAGATGTCCCGGCGCAATCCGGTGGTCATCTATGTGCTGCCCCCCGGCCTGGATGAGAAGGAGCGGGAGGATCGGATCGCCGTTGTGCGCATGGTCTCTCAGAAAAACATCGCCTGCTATATGCTGACCGATGTGCTGGAGCTGGGAAAGGAGGGGACGGGATGCTTCGTCATTTGAAATACTCCGTCCCGGATTTCATCCTCTGTCTGCTGGCCAGCGTGGGGCTGGCGGTCAATCTGGTGCAGAGCTTTCTGCTGCCGGAGGGCCTGTCCGCCGACATACCTCGGATGTTTCTGCTCTGCGCTGTGACAGTTCTGGCGCTGATTTTCCTCTCCTATAACAGGGTGAGCGCCATTGCTGGCGCGATTCTGGGGGTGTTGGCCCTGGCTGCGGTGGCCGGCCTGACCGCCATGGGGTACATCAGCGGCTTTGCGGAGAGCTCCGACGCCGAGGCCAACGTCAGCCTGTGGTACCTGCTGGTCATTCTGTGCGCTGTGTTCACCTATCTGATGTTCCGCACCAGGGCCACGAGCTGGGTCTTTCTGGCGTTTGGCGTTATCCTGTCGGCCTACTTTCTGTTGCTGGAGTACATTTACTACTGGTGGGGGCTGGTGCTGCTGCTGTGGAGCGTGGGGGTTTGGCTTTGTTACATTACATATAGGAGAAAAATCCTCCAGGTCAACGCCCAGCGCACTGCCTTTCTCCCTGTGCTGGGCCACGCGGCGGGCCTGGCCACCCTGTGCCTGGCCATTGGCTGTCTGCTGTGGTGGGGGATCATCCGGCCCCTCCAGCCCCCCACGCGGGCCGTCTATTTGACGGAATATCTGGTACAGGTGGACTGGACAAATGTGGTGAGTGTATATGACCCCGTGAAGCAATGGACGCCGGACACCTACTCCGACAATGTGGACAACGCCGACGAGAGCAGCGAGCAGGAGGAGAACCCGGACAGCGAGACGGAGCAGGACGTGGAGGGCTCCCAGGATGAGGAGCACAGCGAGGAGGAGAACGACGAGCAGAGCGGCGAGGAGCTGGACGTGACCCAGGAGGAAGGCTCCGCCGACTACATTACATACAACCGGTGGCTTGACTGGCGGATCGTTCTGACACTGGCTATCCTGTTAGCGCTGTTCATCATCGCCCTGATCTTCTTCCTGCGGCGGCGAAAAATCTGGTACAAACGCAAAACCGCCGGATTGGACGACGGGAGCTATATCCGCTTTTTCTACGCCTGGTATCTGCGCAAGCTGACGCGGGTGCTCAAGCTGCCCGCCCCCAGGGGGAACACTCCGCTGGAATATGCCGCTCTGGTGGAGGGCGGGACGCGGTTTTTGGACGATACTGGCGTAACCTGGGCCGAGATGTCCGAAATTTATGCCCGCACAGTCTACAGCGGCCGGCCGCCGCAGCCGGAGGACAAGAGCAAATTTGAGCAGTTTTACCGGGGATTTCACCGGGCCTGCCGGAAAAAGCTCCACTTCTCCTGGCTGTGGAAGTCCCTGCGTTTGTAAAAGAGGAGAGCGGTCATGAAAATAGAAGTAAAATACTGCCCGAAAGACAACAATTATTATCTGCAGTGCCTGATGGAGAGCCGATCCCTTCGGCGGCATATGGAGGAGACGCAGCGACAGATGATTCGGGAATCCAACCCGGAGGCCAGGAACAAGCTGCAGACCGAGCTGGACAGTCTGGCCCGGGAGCGGGCCTATATGACCGACTACATTCTGCTCAGGCGGGAGGAGATCCCCGCCGGCTGCCAGATTCGGCGGCTGCCCAGCCGGCCGAAAAAGCTGGTGACGGTGAACAGGGAGACAAAAAAGTGGCTGCTCTCCCGTGTGCCTGTTCCGGTCAGGGCGGATGAGAAGCAGGCTGCTTCCGCAGGACGATGCTATGATTTGCCCGCGGAGCAGCCGTGACGACCGGTGCGCGGGCAACAAAAAGCGAAGCGGCGGTTGAAGCGCTGCCTCTTTCCGCTTCTTTGAGATACCGCACCCCGCCCACAATCGCAAGCAATTTCTTTGACAAAGGAGCAGGTGCCTATGAACGCAAACCTGAAAAAAACCACACGCGTGCTGGCCCTGGCCCTGTGCT
>JAJPXI010000225.1 GCA_021205585.1 Oscillospiraceae bacterium | reverse complement strand
TATTACCACCTCCGGCGGCCAGGAGAGCGAGAGCGCCATTATTCAGCCGGAGGACGAGGAAGAAGAGGAGGAAGAAGAGGAGGAAGAAGAGGAAGAGGAGGACGAAGAGCAAGAGCAAGAGGAAGAGGAGGAGGAAGAAGAGCAGGAGGAAGAGCCGGAGACCTCCGAGGATCCCAGCGGCGGCGAAAACGGCGGGGAAGAGGAACACAAGGATCTGGTAAACGACGACGATCCGGAAAGCGACTACGAGGAGCTGGAGACCGCCGAGGGCCAGGTGGCCGCCACGGGGCAGCTGGCCATCCTGGTCAGTATGCTGGGGGGCGGTGACCGGCTGTGCGCCACCAGCGCAGACTACGACGAGAACGAACTGGCTCAGAAAGCCTTTTCTGACGGGGACTATGAAGTGCTGTGGGACGGCGACGGCTCCAGCCCCATGAGCGACGAAAACTTTGAAACCCTCCTGGCCATGAAGCCCGGCCTGTGCGTAGAGATCAGCGGATATAACACGTTCTCCGACGCTCAGATTCAGCAGCTGGAGGCCGCCGGCATCACATATGCCGCCGTGGACGGCTTTACCTCCGCCGATGACATCGAGGACACGGTGAACGAGCTGGCCACCATGCTGGGGGACACCAGCGCCGATGGGGGCACCAACGCCCCGGAGATCGCCGCAAGCTACCTGGACTGGTGCGCTGTTATAGAGAACGATTTGTCTAATATCAGCACCTCCTCCGAGGTGGTCTTCATCGAGGACTGGGACGAGGACGTGCAGATCATGTATGGGGTCAACGATTATGAAAGTTACACCGTATTGACCAACTCGCACGACGTTTTGGCTGCCGCCGGCTGCGCCGTCATCCGCGTCGGCTCCAGCTTCCGCCCGCTCAGCGGCTACATGGGGTACGCCAACGTCATCGACTGGTCCGCCGAGCCCCATAGCGTGACGTGGGACGGGACGTATATCATCAGCACGCACAAGTACGCATGGTATGAGAGCTCGCTCAACGTCAACACCAAAAGCGGCGACCTGTGCTACCTCACCCCATTATACGCGTCGTGGAACACAAACGCCTATTATCCACGCACCACCTACTCGATTTTCCTGAACAACATGGCGTCCGGCACGGAAATTATTGATAACACCTGGACCACTGACAACTCGACTATGCAGTTTATCTCCAGCATCAGCTTTGGCGGGTTGGCCCTTGGCGCCCCGGACTCTCTGGCGGATTCCTTTGCCACGGTGATTACCAGGGACAGCGCTGCGAAGCAGGCCCTGGAGGACAGCTGGACCTGGCAGACCAACGACACCACCACTGTATTGGAGTATTCCGGGCACCTTATATCGAGGGCATACGATACCGATTGGACCGTCGACGGGGACACGTTTCACACCAGCATTTCAGGGGACTACAACGTTTACGTCAACCCCACCGGCCTGGGCGACTGGGTGGACGGCTCCGCCGAGAGCATTTTGGAGAGCGTATGGATCGCCTGGAGGGTCCAGGGGTATTACAAGGAAAGCACGGTGAAAACGCTCATCAAGGATTTTTACCGGCAGTTTTACAACGGGTACGAACTGTCTGACAGCGAACTGACCGCCATCCTGGCCGGTCCGGCGTCCTGATCTGCGGTCCTCGCCGCAAGGCGTTGACATAACCGTCCTCCCCGTGGGGAGGAAAATCAAAAACGAAAGGAGGCGCGAACCATGCTTCGGTTTTCAGGCATTATCCCCTGGGGCCCGGTTCGAGGTCCCCCTGGCAGTTCCACTGCCAAGAGAAACTATGCGCAGTGAATCATCATCAAAAACCAAATTTACAGTATGGAGGTAATCATTTATGAGATCTTCAAAAATCAAGGGCAGAATCCTTGCCATTTTTCTGACCGCCGCCCTGCTGGTCGGCTCCGTGTCGGCCATCACCCTCAGCTCCGGTTATACCGCGCCCACCGAAGCGCAACTGACCGAATTTTCCACAACCACCAACTACAGCAACATCCTGACCGGCGCCACCGCCGCGGCCAACACCCCGGTGCTCAGTATCCTGGGCATCAATGTTGTCTCCACCGACGCCGCCGGCGTCTACAATAGCGCCGGATACAACGGCCGCACGACTCCCATCAACCTGCAGATTTTCGGCTCTGAGTGGAACTCCGTGCCGGACATCTACCTGGCTACCTTCTATTATAATCTGGGCAAAGTGGACGACAGCGACGCCGGTGGCAACACCTACTCCGCCTCGGATTACGCCAACTGGACCGGCTTCTATACCCTGATTAACTCCGCCAAATCCGGCCCCACCGGCGCGGCCAACAACACCACCACCATCGACATCGATGTCAGCGGGACCACCGTCAACTGCAACCCCGTATTCTATTATGAGCCGGACGTGCTGCTTGGGTCCACCACCTCCTCGTATGACACCGGTCTGGCCTACTACCAGTCCACTGTCAACTCCAGCTACAGTCCCCTGGTCCTCGGTGGCTGGAGTACCAGCAAGGACACCACGAGCGATGAAACCGCCAAAGTCACAGGTTATTGCATGAACGACGGCACCTTCGCCTCCACTGAGTCCATGGCCAACGGCGTGTACACGATCGCCACTTCGATCGAAGGCACATATGGAAGCACCAAGACCGGTCGGTATGGCTCCGTTGCAGACTGCGGCGCCACCTACGCCAACTTCGCCATGGGTATCTACTACTATGCTCAGTACGCCTTTGCGAATAAGATTCTGAGTCCTGTTATCTACTGCACCAACCTGACCGTCAACGGCAGCGACAGCTACACCGTTGCCACCGGCTCCAGCCGCGTGGCTCAGTACGCCGATGGTCTGGGAGAGGAAGCCGAAGCTGGCACCTACACCCTGTCGCAACTGGCGGCCGCCGTCAATGTAGTGCTTTCCTCCTCCCTGTCGGAGTCTGAAATTTCCACCCTGGAGAGCGCGGGCATCACCGTGCTGGACAACACCCTGCCCTCCACCGTCTACGGTACCTCCATGCAGGCGCCCGATAACATCCTGGGTACGGCCTACTATTTTGCCCTGATGTACAGCGATCAGCTGGCCGCCCTCAAGGATGAAGATGGGAACAGCATCGGGATCTCCCTGACCCCGGCCGACGTGACCGCCTACTTCGTGGAGAACATCTACCATGTCTCCAGCGATCATGTGGATGACGCCGTGGAGCTGATGATGGGCACAACAGGCACCACGATCAGCAGCGATTACAACAGCGTCATTAATGCCATGATCACTGCCGGTGCGGACTATTATAACGCTGGCAACACCAATGGGTATACCTGGGACTCTGTTGATACCGTGGCGACCTTGTACGCTGAATCCTAAGGAGGGAAAAACGGACATGAAAAGTCTAAAAAGGTGTACAAGCCTGTTGCTGGTGCTGGCCATGGTCCTCTCCATGGTAATCACCTGCGCATCGGCAGAGGATAGCACCACCTATACCGTTGACGTGGCGACTGAGGATGAGTTGAGAGATGCGCTGAAAAGCACCGATTACAGCAGTTGTGACCAGCTTATCGTTCGGCTGACAGCCGATATTGCATTGACGTCTACATACATTTCCACTTCTGATATCAGTCATTTAAACGTAGTGATCAACGGCACAGATGAAAAAGGAGTTTGTCATACTCTGACCGGCTCCGGCAGTAGCGCAATGTTTTATATGGCAGCTAATATATCCTCCAAGTCCCTGACGTTCCAGAACATCAAAATTGACGCGAAAGAACAGCAGCTTTTTAACAGCAATAGTACCAAATACGCGACAAACTGCTGGCTGAATTTGGATAATATTACCCTGACAAATACCAAGGGCACAACAAATGGAGGCATCTATTTTAATGTTGCCACAAGCGCTAATGCAAGCGGCGTGACGATCAAAAATTCGACCATCAGCGGGACCGGATGCCTGGTATATGCAAGCTGTGGCACGATAAGTGTGTCGGACTCTACCCTGACCTCTGTAAGCACCTCCGACAAAACCAGCGTCATTCGAGTAAACGCCTCTTCCGTGAACGTCAATAGTGCGGTAACCATAGAGGGAAGCACAATAAATATGACGGATACAGAGAGCTATTCCATCTACGGAGTCTATGCCGGCGGGTCGACGTATACCACCCTGACGCTGTCCAATTCCTCTATCATCGGCACGGGGAACAACAGCGACTCCCTCGCAATCTCCACAAGCTCCAGCAGCTTTACCTACCCTTCGAGCAACGTGACCCTGAGCAACGGCGATTTGCCTGTCAAAATCGCCCTGACCTCCAGCAACGCCGTCCTGACGACCGACGGCACCATTCCCAGCATGGAGCTGGTTCTGACCAACGGGGCGAAAATTCAGCTGTCCGGCACATTGCAAAACCAGCTGACCTTCTCCTTCAGAGACAGCATCAGTCTCACCGACCCGGTGGTGGCCTGCGGCACGAATGACTATTCCCTGACCGACAGCGACCTGGAGAACCTGGTCTATGACGGCACCACGAACCGCACCTTGACTCTGGTGGACAACACCGCCGTTTTCAAGCGCGTCTCGGCTGCAGACGGAGTCCATGTCACAACTGAGGACGAACTGCTGAACGCTATGACAAGCGGGGAATACGACACAGACGATATCACCATTTATCTGGACAATGATATTGCTCTGACTGCCGCTCAAACTTTGTCGAACACGATTCCCTACAGCAGCGTGACCATCGACGGCCAGGGCTACACCCTGTCCGCCCCCAGCGGCAAAGATGTGAGCGCGAACAGCCTGACCATGTTTACGATCACTACCACCCATTCTCTGACCTTCCAAAACATGACCATCGATGGGAACAGCCAGCGGTTTATTTACTTCAAAGGGAAAGGATATTTCACCTTAGATACCGTTACCCTTAAAAATCTCTCCGGTGGCGACAGTTATACAACAGCCGATGTTGCTCTTTATGGCGGCAGTTCTTCCTACAAAATCATATCTGCCACCATTCGGAATACAACGACGGAGAACTGCTCCGGCACGCTGCTATACGGCGGTTTTTTGAGCAGTCTGACGATCAAAGATTCCACCCTGGCATCCACAGACGGGATCGCCGTTTATATGACTGCAACAAGCACAAGCTATAAAGGTGAGGCTTCCATCAGCGGCAGCACTATTGCGGGCGGGACCACCGGAATTTATTTGAGTTTCTGGTCTGCAGAACTGGAGAATTCCACCGTCTCCGGCCCGGACTACGCCATCAACTGCAGCAGCTACAGCCTTGGCCTGACCCTGAACGGCTGCACGGTGTTGCAGAACGACAACGGGACCGCCGGTACGATCAACTATGCAAGTAAAAACTACAACCTGATAACCGACGGCGCTGTGACGGGCAGCCCGGAGATCGTCCTGGCCTCCGGAGCGAAGATTCAGCTGACCGGCGCGCTGCAGAACACCCTGTACTACTCCTTCGCCAGCATCTCCGGTGATCCTACAGTGGTCGTCGGCACCACCGGCGACGACGGCTACACCCTGACCGACAGCGACCTGGAGATGCTGGTCTACAGCGACACGGATTCCATCCGCACCCTGAAAATGGACACCACGACGGAGACCGACGAGGGCGGGAACACCACCACGGTTGATGCCAACTCCGCCTCCCTCTATCGGCTGGATCTGGCGGACTGTGGCGCCGAGCTGCTGGACGGCGCGGTGTATGACAGCGGCGACGCCGTCACCGCCACCCTCTACGCCTACACCGCCGAGGACGGCAGTACGGTCTACGCCGCGGACACCACCAGCGTGACCACCTCCGCCGATGAGGATGGAAACACGGTTTACACCCTGGGGGAGACCACCCTGGCCAACAACACCTATGAAGTCATCACCGTGCCTGTCTACTACGCCACCTATCACGACGGCACGGTGGAGCCGGACGTGCAGATCACTTGCGATGAAACGGTGGTCGACAGCGCAAACTATACCGTCGCCTACAGCGGGGACAACACCGTCTCGGAGGACGCTGAGGCCGATACGGTCCAAATCGCCCTCGCCACCGTCACCCCCGCGAACGACCTGACCGGCGACGCGGTGGTCCTGCCCTACGCCGTTGTCGTGGCGTCTTACACCGACCTGGGCGCCGAGGGCGCGCCGGTTACGGTGTCCATCAGCTACGACAGCAGCAACGGCGACCAGTATACCATCACCGTGAAATACAATAACGATGAACTGGTTGAGGGGAGGGACTACCAGGTTGCTTCCTACGAGATCGACACGGTCAACTGGGTGGCCAACATCACCATCGAGGGTCTGGGGGACTATGGCGGCACCTACACCCTGTCTGTCAGCATCCCCGGTAAAAACACCATGGTCCAGACCGTCTACAGTGAGGAGACTCTGAACGCCGCTTTAGAGGCCGGGGCCGCCACCATCTACCTCAGCGACAGCTTCACTGTGGCCGACAGCGTGGTCATCGACTACGATGTGACCATCGACGGCCAGGGCGAGTACGCCATTTACGTTGAGGATGCGGACGCGGACCTGATTGTGACCTCCAGTTCTAAGGAGGGCGTGGCCATTCTGTCCGTCCAGGGCGGGAACGTCACCCTGACCGGCCTGACCGTGAACGGTGGGGACCAGGCCCGGTGCCTCTATGTGGCCGATGGGGCCAGCGTGGAGTTGACCGGCGGCTCCGTTCTGACCGGCGGTGGAATCAGCGGCACCTATGGCGGACAGTACGGCCTGGTCATTTACATCGCCGAGGGCGGCGCCGTCACCCTGGATGAATGCCAGGTGCGGGACAGCATGGATTACACCGTTACCAGCACCAACACCGACAAAGACACCGGGGAGACAACGACAACCACCATCGGCTATGGAACCTACATGCCCATCTACAACCTGGGGACCCTGACCGTACAAGACGGGGCTTATCTGACCAACCTGCCCTCCCTCCAGTCTGCCCTCTACAACGGCGGCACCCTGAACTGGACCGGCGGTACATTTGACGTGGACCTGCAGGGGTACTATACAAATCAGGCTTCCGCAGCCAACAACGTCGGTGCAGCTATTTCTAATGGAGGCACCTTTAATATGAGTGGCGGCACCATCAACGGCTTCCTGCTGGCTCGGGACGACAATAACGATCCCGTCCTTGATGACGCCGGGAGCTACACTTACACAACCGACCGCTCCACTGTCCACAGCGGCGCAGTCTACAATGCCGAGGGTGCCGAGTTTATCCTGTCCGGTGACGCTACCATCACCGGTTTTAACACCACTGGCAGTGTAAACGGTGGCGCCGGTGGCAGCACGAGTGGTTCAGCCTATCCCTATGGCGGTGGCGTGGCCAACTACGGCACCTTTAATATGACCGGCGGCGCCATCACCGGTAATATGTGCGGCGGCAGCACCGGCGGCAACATGACATCCTCCGATCAGGGATACGGCGGAGGCGTGTACAACGCGGGCACCTTCAACCTGTCCGGCGGCGAGATCTCCTACAACTCCGCCGGATACGGCGGCGGCGTGTACAACGCCTCGACGAACTACCACTCTGACAGCGCCGAAACCGCCTGGGATGCTCCGGGCACCTTCACCATGACCGGCGGCACCATTGAGTACAACACCGCCTCCTATAAGGCGAAGGAGTCCAGCAGCCAGACCACCGGCATGGGTACGGAAAACTTCTACGGCTTCGGCGGCTTTGGCGCGGGCGTGTATGTGGCCGGCGACAGCACGGCCACCATCTCCGGCGGCACCATTGCCAACAACACCGGCTGTCAAACCGTGACGGATGACGATGGAAACGTGACCACAACGGCAATCGACGGCGGCATCGCCGTCAGCCCCAGCGCCAGCAACAGCCGGGCTATGGGGCAGCAGAGCTCCAACAACTACACCAGCGGTACGCTGACCATCACCGGCAGTCCGACCATCGAGGAGACCGTGGCGCTGCTGTCTGTTGGCACCTCTACCCAGACGGCGAGCATCCTCAATCTGGACGATGAGGAAAGCGGCTTTGTGGCCAGCGACATTACGACCTATGTGTACACCATCACCTCCGAGGCCACCGAGACCTACGCCACCGCCTATCTGCTTCTGGACGGCGGCCTGGAAACGCAGCTCAACGTGACTACCGTCTACTCCTCCACAGACACTATCAACTTCAGCCTGACATCCACTGCGGGGACCGACTACATCACCAGCATCTCGGAGACCACCTACACGGTGAACGCCGACGGTTCCATCGTGGCAGCCTATGCGAGTGACCGGATCGTGGTCAGTGAGGACGACGCGGACCTGCTTACCGTTAGCGGCGCCAGCCTGTATCTGACCACCACCGAGGACGGGGACGACGCCTGGACGCTCTGCACCCACAGCGCCGACCTGACCCATGTGGAGGCCGCGGACGCCACCTGCACCGAGGACGGCAATACCGAGTATTGGTGCTGCGAGACCTGCGGCACCCTCTTTGCCGACGAGGACGGGACGAAGGAGACCACCCTTGAGGCCGTCACCGTTGCCGCCACTGGCCATAAGGACATCGAGTACATGGCAGCGAGTAATCCCACCTGCACCGAAGCCGGCAACATCGCCTACTACTACTGCGCCTCCTGCGGCCAGCGCTTCTCCAACATTCTGGGCACCGTGGAGCTGACCGAGGCCGACGTGACCATCGCCGCCACCGGCCACAGCTGGAACCTGGAAGACGCGGTGACGGAGAATGTGAAAAATGCCACCTGCACCGAGAAAGGCTCCTACGACACGGTCATCTACTGCGCCAACTGCAACGAGGAACTGGCCCGGGCGACCACCACCGTTCCCGCCACAGGGGAGCACACCTGGAACGATGGCGAAGTGACGGCCGAGCCCACTTG
>JAJPXI010000036.1 GCA_021205585.1 Oscillospiraceae bacterium | reverse complement strand
AGTAAACGCAACATATCAAATGCCGGGTGTTGCGTTTACTTTGGAAATTGAGGCCCCGGAAAAAAATTTGAAAAAATCAAAGAAAATGTTTGACAAAGCCCGGGGGCTTCCGGTATAATATTCGCTGTGCGATTGCGAGGTGCGCCATGCGGTTAGACCTGAGGACGATTCTTTCCCAGCCGGGGAGCAGTTTGCCCTTCTCTTTTTCCATGGATCTCTCCCAGTTGGAGTGGAACGGAAGCCGTCCCGCGCCGGAGCCCGTTCAGGTGTCCGGCACTGTGGACAACGAGGCGGGGGCGCTGACCCTGCGCTGTAAGATGTCTGCCGTACTGCGGCTGAACTGCGACCGCTGCCTGAAGCCCTTTTCCCGGGAAAAGCAGATTTCCTATGAGACCCTGCTGGCCCCGGAGCTGGAGCGGGAGGACAGCGACGACATCGTTTTGCTGGAGGACGGATGCGTCCTGGACGCGGGGGAGCTGCTCCGGGAGGTGTTTTTGTTGTCCCTGGACACGCGGTATCTGTGCTCGGAGGACTGCAAGGGCCTGTGTCCCGGCTGCGGGGCGGATTTGAATGTGGAGCCGTGCCGCTGCCAGAAGCAGGTAGATCCCCGCCTGGCACCCCTGGCGAAGTTCCTTGCGCCGGAGGATTGACGGCGGGGGAGAGGCCGGAAATTTCGCAAAAAGCTGTGCCCCTTGACGGGGCCTGTGCCATGAATGTATAAGGAGGTGTCTGATATGGCAGTCCCTACCAGTAAAATATCCAAGCAGCGCCGGAACAAGCGCCGCAGCTCTGTTTGGAAGCTGAGCGCCCCCAACCTGGTGGCGTGTCCCAAGTGCGGCGAGCTGCATATGCCTCACCGCATCTGCAAGGCCTGCATGACCTACAAGGGCCGTGAATATGGCGCTGCTGACTAAGGGAACCGCTGACTAAATGCGCCTGCGGCGTCTGGCAGAATCTTTCGGCCCAGGAATGCGTTGCAAAAGCTTGAAATACATCAAGTATTCCTGCGCTTTTGTGCCTTTTCCTGAACCAAAATCTTCTGCCATTCGCTCTTGCCGGTTTAATCAGCGCTTCCCTAATTCATAACTGGGAAAAGAGGAGGGGATGTGCGCCCCTCTTTCTTTTTGTCTGCGCGGGCGGGAGGCGATCGGCGGTGTCCATGACGCGCATTTGCTCTGTGGATTCCCACAGCCCCGCCCGCCGGGCGGGAGTGAAGGCCGGGGAGACCCTGCTGCGGGTCAACGGCCATCCCATCATTGATGTGTTGGACTACAAATATTATACCTACGAGCCCCGCCTGACCCTGCTCCTGCGCACCCCAAAGGGGCGGGAGCGCCAGGTGAAGGTGCGGAAGCAAGAGGGCCAGGAGCTGGGCCTGAATTTTGAGACCTACCTGATGGATAAGGCCCGCAGCTGCGCCAACCGGTGCATATTCTGCTTTGTGGATCAGCTGCCCAAGGGCCTGCGCCCCACGCTGTATTTTAAGGACGACGACGCGCGGCTGTCCTTCCTGAGGGGCAACTACATCACCCTGACCAACCTGTCCCAGCGGGAGGTGGATCGCATCGCCGCCCTGCGGGTGTCGCCCATCCACATCTCGGTGCACGCCACCGACCCGACTGTGCGCTCTTTGCTGCTGGGCCGCCCGGACGGGGGGCAGCTGCTGGAGCGCATGAAGCTTTTCGCCCGGGCGGGCGTCACCATGCACTGCCAGGTGGTGGCCTGCCCGGGGATTAACGACGGGCCGGTGCTCCGGCAGACCATGGAGGAGCTGGAGGCGCTGCACCCCCAGGTGGCCAGCGTGTCCGTCGTGCCGGTGGGCCTGACCTGCCACCGACAGGGGCTGTACCCCCTGAAGCCTTACGACGCCACCGGGGCGGCGGCAGTGCTGGAGCAGGTGGAGGGCTATGCCCAGGGCTGCCTGGAGCGGCGGGGCACCCGCATTTTCTGGTGCTCCGACGAGTTTTACCTCCGGGCCGGGCGGCCCATCCCGGAGGACGGCTATTTTGAGGACTACGCCCAGCTGGAAAACGGCGTGGGGATGCTCCGGCTGCTGCGTACCGAGTTTGACAGGGGGCTGGAGCAGGCGGAACCTTTGGCCTCCGTGCGCCCCTTTTCCACCGCCTGCGGAGTGGACGCCGGGGCCTGGATTCAGGAAATCGTCGGCCTGGCGGCCCAGAAGTGCCACACAAGGGGCCGGGTGTACCCCATTGTCAATCATTTTCTGGGGGAGACCATCACGGTTTCCGGCCTGATCTGCGGGCAGGATCTGATAGGCCAGCTGAAGGGCCGGGAGCTGGGGGAGCGGCTGCTGCTGCCCATCAATATGCTCCGCCACGGGGAGGACGTCTTTTTAGACGACGTCACCGTGGCCGACGTGGCCAGAACCCTGAACGTGGAGGTCGTCCCCGTGGAGCAGGACGGCTTCGCCCTGTGCGACGCCATCTTCGATTTGCCCACGGGCAAGCCCTTCTGGGGCCCGGACGGCCTGCGGCGGGTTCGATAAACGATTTTGGAAAGGGGGGAGCGGAAATGTCAAAGCCATTGGTGGCCATCGTGGGTCGGCCCAACGTGGGCAAGTCCATGCTGTTCAACCGGTTGGTGGGCCGGCGTCTTTCCATTGTGGAGGACACCCCCGGCGTGACCAGGGACCGGCTGTACGCCGAGGCCGAGTGGCGCGGGCGAACCTTCGATTTGGTGGACACCGGCGGCATCGAGCCGGGGAGCGAAAATGAGATTTTGAAATTCATGCGCCAGCAGGCGGAAATCGCCATCGCCAGCGCCCACGTCATCGTCCTGGTCTGCGACATCCGCACCGGCGTCACCGCCGCTGACCAGGAGGTGGCGTCCATGCTCCTGCGCTCCGGCAAGCCGGTGGTGCTGGCCGTGAACAAGGCAGACCGGGTGGGGGCGGAGGATCCGGCCCTCTACGAGTTTTACAATCTGGGTCTGGGAGATCCCATCTCCCTGTCCGCTCTCCACGGCCACGGCACGGGGGATCTGCTGGATCGGTGCGTGGAGCATTTCCCGGCCCCGTCGGAAGGAGAGGAGCGGGAGGACGTTGTCAAAGTGGCGGTCATCGGCAAGCCCAACGTGGGCAAGTCCTCCCTGGTCAACCGCATCTTAGGGGAGGAGCGGGTCATTGTCTCCGACGTGGCCGGCACCACCAGGGACGCGGTGGACAGCTATTTTGAAAATCAAAAGGGCAAATACCTGCTCATCGACACCGCCGGGATGCGGAAAAAGTCCAGGGTGGAGGACCGGGTGGAGAAATTCTCTGTCCTGCGGGCCACCATGGCCGTGGAGCGCTCCGATGTGTGCTTGATTCTCATCGACGCCAACGAGGGCGTCACCGAGCAGGACACCAAGGTGGCGGGCCTGGCCCACGAGGCGGGCAAGGCGTGTATCATCGTGGTCAACAAGTGGGACGCGGTGGAGAAAGACGATAAGACCATGGACAAAATGCGCCGGGACGTGCGCCGGGATTTGTCCTATATGAGCTACGCCCCCATCCTTTTCATCTCCGCCCTGACCGGCCAGCGGGTGGAGCGGCTGTTTGATTTGATTAACTATGTCAACGGGCAGGCCTCCCTGCGCGTCACCACCGGGATGCTCAATTCCGTGCTGGCCGACGCCACCGCACGGGTGCAGCCCCCGACCGACCGGGGCCGCCGGCTGAAAATCTACTATATGACCCAGGTGGGAATCAAGCCCCCCCACTTTGTGGTGTTCTGTAACGACGCCCGGCTGTTCCACTTTTCCTACCAGCGCTATCTGGAAAACCAGATCCGGGGCACCTTCGGCCTGGAGGGAACCCCGCTGCGCCTGACCATCCGGCAGAAAAGCGACGAGGGCTGAGGAAAGGAGATCCTATGAACCATCTTGTCAACAGTGTGGCCCGGCTGCAAAACAGCTTCGGCCCGGCCCTGGGGCTGGCCCTGGCGGCAGGAATCCTGCTGTGCGCCGCCCTGGTCGCCTACCTGGCGGGCTGCTTCAACGGCGCGGTCATCATCTCCAAATACGTCCTCCACAACGACGTGCGCAATCACGGCAGCGGGAACGCCGGGCTGACCAATTTCCACCGGGTGTTCGGCGGCCCCCTGACCTTCGCGGTGCTGCTGACCGACGTGCTCAAGGCGGTGCTGGCGGTGCTGGCGGGGGGCGCTCTGGTGGGCCTGGCCCGGGGGGCGGGGACGTCTGGATGCAGACCGCCGGGAAGTTTATGGGCGGCACCTTCTGCATCCTGGGCCATATGTTCCCCTGCTTCTTCCACTTCAAGGGCGGGAAGGGCATCCTGTCCGGCGGCACGGTGGCTATTTTGGTGGATTGGCGGGTGGCCCTGGTGGTGTGGGGCATTTTCCTGCTGGTGGCCATCCTGACCCGCTGGGTCTCCCTGGGCTCCTGCCTGGCGGCCATCGCCTTCCCCGTCGCCACGGGACTGATATTGCGGGACGGGGTGTGTACCTTTTTCGCCCTTGTCTGCGGGGCGCTGATTGTTTATAAGCATCGGGGAAACATCGGCCGCCTGTTCCGCGGCGAGGAGCCGAAGTTCGCCTTGCACCGGAAAAAAGAGAACGAGCCTTAGGCTACACCGCACAAAGCGGACTGCGGTGCCTTGCGGCAAATTTCCGCCAGAACCGCGTTGCAAAAGTTTGAAACCGCAACGTGAAGCAAATGTAAATGTGCCGGGGGCTTAAAAAATCTCAAAAAGAGTTGACAGGCTGCAAAAAAGATGATAGAATAACAATACCTATACATGGGGCTTTTTTATGTCCGTTTTTGCCCCTCGCCCATGTTTGGCGTATAGGGAGGCAATAAACCTGCCGAACTGTTGATTTTCCCGCTGGCCGCCGCGCTGTTTTGCGCGTGGGGGCGGGTTTGTCGCTGAATCGGGCAGGCTGGCCGGTTCGGCGATTTTTCGTCCCGGCCAACATCAGGAGAGCCGTGCGTTTCCCCGCTGCGCCGGGCTGTCCGAATATTTAAGGAGGTGCCGAATATGGCGAAAGCCGGTAACAGAATCAAAATCACCCTGCGCTGTTCCGAGTGCAAGCAGCGCAACTACAACACGTTCAAGAACAAAAAGAACACCCCTGACCGCCTGGAGCTGAACAAGTATTGCCCCTTCTGCAGGAAGCATACCGTTCACAATGAGACCAAGTGATGGGCGCGGCGAAATTCGACGAGAAAGAAAGGTGAAGCACCATGTCTGAAAAGGAAATGCCTGAGGAGGAACTGACCTCGGAAGAGGAGCTGAACGCCCAGGAAGCCCCGTCCGAGCCCGCGGAGGACGCGCCTGCCCCCAAGCCCAAGAAAACCAAGGAAGAAAAGGAAGCCGAGAAAAAGGCCAAGGAAAAAGCCCAGAAAAAGAAAAAGGGCAACCGCGTCGTCCGCTGGTTCCGGGAAATGCGCAGCGAGCTGAAAAAGGTGCAGTGGCCAGGCTGGAAGCAGGTGCTGAAGAACACGGGAATCGTGCTTCTGTGCGTGCTGGTCATCGGCGTGTTCATCTGGATTTTTGACGCACTGGCCCACCGCATCATCGACGCGCTGATTAACCTGTTCTCTTAAGGAGTTGGATTCATGGCTGAAGCTGCACAATGGTATGTGGTTCATACCTATTCCGGCTATGAGAACACGGTAGCCGCCAGCATTGAAAAGGCCGTGGAAAACCGCGGCCTGGGGGAACTGATTACCGACGTGAACATCCCCATGGAAACGGTGACGGAACTCACCGACAACGGCCCGAAAACTACCGAGCGCAAGGTTTTTCCCGGCTATGTCCTGGTCAAAATGGTTATGACCGACGAGACCTGGCACCTGGTACGCAACGTGCGGGGCGTAACCGGCTTTGTAGGCTCCGGCAACAAGGCCATCCCGCTGACCGAGGAGGAAATCCTCAGCCTGGGCGTGGAAAAGCACGAGACGGTGGTCTCCTACCAGGTGGGCGACCAGGTCAAGATCATCGATGGCGCACTGGTGTCCTTCTTCGGCACCGTGGAGGAAATCGACATGGATCGGAACAAGGTTCGGGTGGTCGTGTCCATGTTTGGCCGTGAGACCCCGGTGGAACTGGAACTGGATCAAATCGAAAGCGCCGTATAGCGCGCTGTGGGAGGTGCGGCGTTCCCGTACCGCCTGAAACCACATTTTTTCTTAGGAGGTGCTGTTTCAAATGGCACAAAAAGTTGTAGGATATGTAAAATTGCAGATTCCCGCGGGCAAGGCAACGCCCGCTCCCCCCGTAGGCCCCGCCCTGGGCCAGCACGGCGTGAATATCGCCGCCTTCACCAAGGAGTTCAACGAGCGCACCAAGAACGACGCGGGCATGATTATCCCCGTTGTCATCACGGTTTACGCCGACCGCTCCTTTACCTTCATCACCAAGACCCCTCCCGCCCCCGTGCTGATTAAGAAAGCCTGCGGCATTGAAAGCGGCTCCGGTGTGCCCAACAAGACCAAGGTGGCCACCATCAGCAAAGAAGACGTGCGCAAGATTGCCGAGACCAAGATGCCCGACCTGAACGCCGCCAGCGTCGAGGCCGCCATGAGCATGATTGCCGGCACCGCCCGCTCCATGGGCGTGGTCGTGGAAGAGTAACGGGAGAGGAGGAAGCAAAATGTTCAGAGGCAAGAAATATCAGAACGCCGCCAAGCAAATCGACAAGTCCAACCTGTACGACACCGGCGAGGCCATGGATCTGGTGGTCAAAACCGCCAGCGCCAAGTTCGACGAGACCGTGGAGCTGCACGTCAAGCTGGGCGTGGACTCCCGCCATGCCGACCAGCAGGTTCGGGGCGCCATCGTGCTGCCCCACGGCACCGGCAAGACCCAGCGGGTGCTGGTGTTCGCCAAGGCCGACAAGGCCGAGGAGGCCAAAGCCGCCGGCGCGGACTTTGTGGGCGATATGGACCTGGTGGAGCGCATCCAGAAGGAGAACTGGTTCGACTTCGACGTGGTGGTCGCCACCCCCGACATGATGGGCACCGTAGGCCGCCTGGGTAAAGTCCTTGGCCCCAAGGGCCTGATGCCCTCCCCCAAGGCCGGCACCGTCACCCCCAATGTGGCCCAGGCCGTCAAGGAGATTAAGGCTGGCAAGGTGGAGTACCGCCTGGACAAGACCAACATCATCCACTGCCCCATCGGCAAGGTCTCCTTTGGCCCGGAAAAGCTGACCGAAAACTTCAACGCCCTGATGGGCGCCATCGTCAAGGCCAAGCCCGCCGCCGCCAAGGGCCAGTATATCCGCTCCTGCACCGTGGCCTCCACCATGGGCCCCGGCGTGAAGATTAACGGCGCGAAGCTGGTGTAAAAACCCAGTCCAAATTTCCCCGGACAGGCACTTGACAAGGGCCTGCCCGGGGTGGTATAATTTCTTTTGTGTTCAAAGACAGCAGGCGCACAAATAAGTCCCGCCGAGAATGCAGCAATCAAAAGCCAGTCTTTTTATGCTGTTTTGCGTCTTTGAACCAAAACAGCATTTTCATTTTCCGGAGGTGAAACTACTATGCCTAACGCAGCCATTCTCAGCGAAAAGCAGGCCGTGGTGGCCCAGCTGACCGACAAGCTGAAAAACGCGGCCAGCGGCGTGCTGGTGGATTACAAGGGCATCACCGTGGCCGAGGACACCGCCCTGCGCACCGAGTGCCGCAGCAACGAGTTGGACTATGCCGTGGTGAAAAACACCCTGCTCCGCTTCGCCGCTAAAAACTGCGGCCTGGAGGAGATGGAGCCGGCCCTAAACGGCGCCACGTCTCTGGCCCTGTCCAACGGCGACCCCATTGCCCCCATGCGCGTCATCAACAAGTTTTCCAAGCAGTTCAACGGCGACAAGTTCTTCATCAAGGCCGGGTTCATGGACGGCAGGATGCTGTCCCTGGACGAAATTATGGCCTTGGCGGAGCTGCCCTCCAAGGAGGTGCTGCAGGCCCAGGTCCTGGGCACCATGCTGGCCCCCATCACCAGTCTGGCCATCGTCCTGAAAGCCATCGCCGAGCAGGGCGGCGGCTTGGCCGCGGCCCCCGCCGCCGAGGAAGCCCCCGCAGAGGCGCCCGCCGAAGAAACCACCCAGGAGGCTCCCGCAGAGGAAGCCCCCGCCGCGGAGTAATTCCGCCCATCACATCTTAAATCACATATTTTAGGAGGTAACATATCATGGCTTCTGAGAAAATCACCGCCCTCATCGAAGAGGTTAAGAACCTGACCGTTCTGGAGTTGTCCGAGCTTGTCCACGCTTTGGAAGAGGAGTTCGGCGTCTCCGCTGCCGCCATGGCCGCGCCTGCCGCCGGCGGCGCCGCCGCCCCCGCCGAGGAGGAAAAGACCGAGTTCGACGTGGTGCTGGCCGAAATCGGCGACCAGAAGATTAAGGTCATCAAGGCCGTGCGCGAGATTACCGGCCTGGGCCTGGCCGAGGCCAAGGCCGTGGTCGAGGCCGCTCCCAAGACGGTCAAAGAGGCCGTGGCCAAGGACGAGGCCGAGGAACTGAAGAAGAAGCTGGAGGAAGTGGGCGCGAAGGTGGAGCTGAAGTAAGCTTCCCCTGCACCCTGTTCCGCCGGAACGCTGAACCGGCGGCGTTTGCGCAACTGTGCGCGGACGCCGCCGGTTTCTCTATCTCTCCTGTCCTTGCCGCGCATATCCACAGACAGTGCGCGGGAAACGCCGCCGCCTTGGACGGCGCACATGATGAAGTTCCATATTTCATACTGAAATTCTGATTAAAACAAGGGAACCTCTAATAACTATGAAAAGAGCAGATGGCAAAAGATTTTGCCAGATGCCGCAGACATAGTTTTTAGGGAAGGACTGATTAAATCGGCAAGAGCGGATGGCGAGAAATTTTGCGACAAAAGAAGGCGTTGAAGCGCTGTGTGAATGGCCAATTCCTCTTTCGCGCAAATGCAGAGGGCGATGGCCGATAGGCCATGCCCATCGCAAAAAGTGCAGGCATACTGTATGTA
>JAJPXI010000099.1 GCA_021205585.1 Oscillospiraceae bacterium | reverse complement strand
TTTCCAATTGCGATGGGTGGAGTGGCTGAATTTGTTCAATTAATCAGCGCTTCCTAAGAAAACGGCCAGCAAGTGTAGCAACGCACTTACTGGCCGTTTATATTGAATCACTTCGATGATTGGGAATAAATTAAAAAGCCGGGGGTTGCGGAGGCTGGTATGTTGTATTGAATACCATCTCGTGAATCCATTTTCGTAGGGATTCATTGCTCTGGACTTCTCGGTAAAGTTCTATGCCGGTACTCATGGTCGCAAGTATTGCAAGGTCTGTAGCGCGATCACTTTCGTCACGGGCGTTTTGCCGATCTGAATAACGCATGGCATTTTGGTAAGCCTCGTTCTGTGCGACCAAATCTGGCAGCTCTGCAATTTGACGCTTAATCTTATCCTCGTCAGTCCACTCGATATCCCCGAAAATGTCATGGAATTCTTTTAGAATATTGCTCAGAGTATCCAATTCCGGAGCATCTATTCCAACATCGGTGCTAACCGGAATAGGATTCACGACCCCATCTTCATTTTCCAGCTGGATACGCATGGCCTCTCGTGCTTCCACACGATAGCTGTCCAAATCGACATCGTCCAGTAAGCCCGCAGTAAAATCATCTCCCTCTGGGGAAGGTAATTTTGCTATAAGTAGGTTTAGGAAAATAGCAAGCTTTTCCCATGAGACACTGCCGTATGGAAGAACGGCGGCCAGGAAATTATAGGTTCTGCAAAAGCTCTTGGCGCTGCTTTTGAACAGCACCTGATCTTCCAGATCTAATGCCCGATATAGCTCAACACACTTATCAAGGATCGGGTCAAGCTGCTCCCTCGGTGCGTTATCCAGGTATAGCTTTACGAAGCTGTCAATATCGTCCTCACTATAAACCTGCAAAGACTCCATAGTGTCGATCAGATCATTCAGCTTGTTCTCATCGGTGGTTCCAGACAGGATTGTCGTCTTATAGTAGCGGTCAAATGCCTCCTTGATGATTCCAGGGTCATTCACAAAGTCCAGAATAAAAGTGTCTTTTTTGTCCGGATGGCTGCGGTTCAGGCGAGACAGTGTCTGCACAGCCTTAATGTCTGAAAGCCCCTTGTCCACATACATCGTATGAAGAAGCGGCTCATCATAACCCGTCTGGTATTTGTTGGCCACTATCAGGATACGATATGGATCGTGCTTAAATTCCGTTTCTATCTTGTTGCTCGGAAACCCATTGATGTCGGCTTCTGTTACCTGTTTGCCGTTGTAATCTGCAGTCCCGGAAAAGGCCACCACCGCTTTGAATGGGCTGTTCCTCTCTTTCAGCAGACTGGAAATGGCATCATAGTAAGCAATCGCACGTTTGATGGAACTGGCGACAACCATTGCCCTGGCCTGTCCCCCTACCTTGCCTTTGGCAATCACCTCAGAATGAAAATGCTCCACCATAACAGCCGCCTTTTCTCTGACGGCATATTTGCTGCTCTCCGCATAATAGCGCAGCAGGTGCTGCGCCCGCTTTTTATCAAAACGGGGATCGTCCTCCACGGTTTTTGCCAGTCTATAGTAGCTTTTGACCGGCGTATAGTACAGCAGGACATCCATGATGAACCCTTCTTCAATGGCCTGCTTCATGGTATAGACGTAGTGCGGTTGGGGATGAATCGTGCCATCTGGCAGGATCTCCCGTTTCCCGAACATCTCCAAGGTCTTATTCTTCGGTGTCGCTGTAAATGCAAAATAGCTGGCGTTCCGCACCATTTTTCTGCCTTCAATGATGGTGTTGATCTTATCTTCCAGGTCGTCCTCATCCTCATAGACGCTACCGGAAAGCACCATGTTCATCTTGGCAGACAGGCTGCCGTTCTGACTGGAATGGGCTTCGTCGATCAGGATCGCAAACTTTCTGGTGTTATAGGTCGTTCCGATGTCCTCCAAAATGAATTGGAATTTATGGACGATGGTAATTACGATCTTTTTTCCGTGATCCAGCAGATCCTTCAATTCGCCGGAATTTTTTGCCCAACCAACGGTAGAAGAAACCTGCATAAACTGACGGATTGTATTTTTGATCTGCTTATCAAGGTTGATACGGTCGGTAACAACGATAACAGTGTCGAATACGTTGCTGCCGTCGCTCCCTTTCAGCGTAACCAGCTGATGGGCAAGCCAAGCGATGGTGTTGGATTTACCGGAGCCGGCGCTGTGCTGCGTCAGATAGCGATGACCAACGCCATCCCGCTTGGCATCGGCCAAAAGCGATTTGACCACCTGTAACTGGTGATAGCGGGGAAAGACCTGTTTGTAGCTTACTTTTCCTGTTTCCTCGTCTTTTTCCTCGGTCACCTGGGCATAGTTTTCAATGATGTTCGACAGCTCATCCTTGACCAGGATCTCTTTCCAGAGATAATCTGCGCGGATGCCGCCGGGATTTGGAGGATTGCCTGCCCCGTCGTTATATCCTTTATTGAATGGCAGGAACCAGGACTTATCGCCCTTCAATTCGGTACACATATGTACCTCGTTGTCATCCACGGCGAAATGAACGATACAGCGTTTGAAGGAGAAAAGCACGTCCGAGGGACTGCGATTCTTCTTGTATTGCTTGATGGCGTCACGGTAATTCTGCTTTGTCAGCTGGTTCTTAAGCTGCATCGTAATGATCGGCAAACCGTTCAGGAAAATACACAAGTCCAGAGCCAATAGAGGATTTGTGGCGGAATATTGCAGTTGCCGGGTAACACTGAAGATGTTCTTTTCGTAGAGGGCAGCGGCGTTCCGGTTTTCTTCGGAGGGCAGGACATAGAACAGATCCAGATGCAGATGCTTATACCGCATTCCTTTCCGCAGCAGCTCGATCACTCCGTCATTCCGCAGCTTTTTGTCCAGTTGCTTGAAAAACCGCTCCTTTTCCAGCGCACTGTCTAAAATGTGCAGCTCTGCCAGCTTTTTCTCCTGGGTATCCCGCAGGAAGCGAAACAATCTGGTCTCGTCCAGCGCATAGGCCACATTGTAATCCTGATTATACCCCTGCTCGTAGCCGTTCGCTTCCGTCAGATAGTCGACGATCAGCGTCTCAAAACCGTTTTCTCTGGTGTTGGTTGTATGCATTTTCAGCCCACCTCGCTTTCTGCTGCGTCTTCATCTTCTGTATCTGTCTCCGGCGTATAGTCCGGGATGACCTCATCCCGCACGTCGATCTGCCCCGTGACCACATCGGAGATCAGACGGGTGCGGTATTCGCGGAGGAGAGACACTTGCTGATCAATCCGCGGTATAGCATTATCAATTCCTTGTGTTTCAGCTTTAATATAATCCGCGATTTCCTCTTGTTCTTGTATTGAAAGCTGAGGCAGGTCAACCTTTACAAAATTTGAGAATCTTAAATCCTGACCATCTCTGATGAAATCCGATGTACCCTGTAACGCTTTGATATAACTTTTCGATTTTAAGAGCCACTGAAAATATTCAGGACACACTTGTTCCTGTGGCAACAAGACAACGTAGTGCCATGTCACACAACCTGTAATTTTACTTCTCTCAATACCGCCCTGAAAGCTCCTTAGACTGATGACAAAGTCATCTGGCCGGACGTGCTTCCAATTATCCAATCCCTGTGTAGCGATTACAATGCGGCGACCTTCTCGCTCCACAAAATCTTTCTGTAGAATAATTCCATATTTCTGACTTGCAGTAGCTGGTTCATCCGAAGGATATTTACGCTCTTTTCCCTCAACGAATAACCGTTTTGCCGGAACCATTTCCCAGTGCGCTGGAATTTCTCCCATCCAGTTGCCATCAATTCGCTTCATTGGGACATCCGGATGGATGCCTTTCGTCACGGCGTTGTCAATGATCGTCATGCGCCGCTCTTTCAGTAGCTCAATCTGCCGCTGATAGCCATGAATCAGGCGGTTGATGCACGACACTTTCCAGTCCAGGTAACGCACGATCTGATTCTGTTCAGGGCGAGGGGGGACGGGACTTTTAATCGCCTTGAACACGTCCCAGTTAATTGTATACCGCACTGACTTTGAGAAGATTTTATAATATCGTCCAGCAAAAACTGATTGAAACCAATATTCCATGTAGCGAGGGTTCACTTTTGTGATAATAGGAGTAGCCACATCATATGCAGATGTAATCATTCCACTATGATGGGAAAGACCTGAAAAAACAGCAGAACAGTCCAAATCGAACAGACAGAAAATCATGTCCCCGTTTTTAACTTCCTGATAACCAGAATAAGATGCAGGAACTTTTCCTGTTACATCATTGATGTCCTTGCGGCGTACGCCCTGTGTTGTAAGGGATAGCAAATCATATTCTGCAAATGCAGAGCCTACCTTATCATGATGATAGTCAAATAACGCCCCATTTCGGATGTTTTTCCAGTGATAGGGAAAACGCTTGATCCAAGGCAAATCAGATGTTTTATAGGTTTCATACATTTTCATCCCGTCACCCTCCGGGAGATGTTTTTAATAATTTTCATTTATTGGATGCTCCCTTTTTCTTGAAATTTGGGCTTTTGTCTTTGCGCTCGTCAATGATCCTGCGTTTCACAGCACCGCAAATGCTAGTAAGATCCGGCATCAGGCGGAAAGTGTTGTAACCCAATGTATCCAAATACTGAATCAGCTCATTGCGCAGGTCTTTGTGAATTTTGATGACGGATGTGTTGCGGTCTAAAATTTCGTGATGCTCGTATTTATCAAGCGTATAGGGGAACATAAACAGTCCCTGCTGCATAATGATCCGCTGGTTCGACTGGTTCGGTGTAACAAATAGGATAACACAATCTCTTATCTTTTGCTGATTCGCAATATTGTCATCAAGACCCGAATAACCCGTTAAAGAGGTAACATTCCGATTGAGATTATTTGCACCAAACAAATCTTCTACGCTATCAATACATTGAACTGCCTTTTTTGCCAAAGACTCCGTCTGAATAAATTTCATCTGATAAATATCATCGCTGAGCGGGATAGAAGGGACACATAAATTATCATCAATCGAGGCATAGCGAATATAGTAGTAGGTTTTATCCTCATCTGACTTGTATTTACCAGGCGATTTTGCACCACACAGCGAAAAAGACAGTGCGATAAACGGATTGTATGTAAAATCCAACAGTCTGGTCGGCAGCCCAAAATGCTGTGCATAAGACATAAAATCAATAGGGGTGTTGGCATGAAAGTAGTTGCTGCCGTACCGTTCAAAATTCTCCAGCAAGTCGCCTTCTACATCCTGATATTTTATCTTATCACGGATAATAACGGGAAGGAGTTCCTCCTGTTTGCCATAGCCACGAAATACATAAGCATTTTTTCTGGCTAAGCTGTTCAGCTGCTCAATGACAGCATCGACACCATCATAGGAGTTAATTATAATATCTGCACGTTTCATCCAATCACCCTCCGAGGATCTCATCCAGCATCCCATCGGTCTCTCTCTCGATGGCCCGGATGTCGGCGGTGATCTCCTCCAGCGTCCGCAGCTGCACCGGCTGGTAGAAATATTTTGTGAAGGACAGCTCATAGCCAATCTTCTCGCTGCCTGGTTTCACATAGGCATGGGGCGAATAGGGGCGAACCTCGTTCTCCAGAAAGGCCTCAATGCCGCCTTCATAGCTGAACGGTATCTGCTCTTTGTCCGTTCCCGCACTCTTGTCCTGGATCGGGTTTCCTTTTTTGTCGTACAACGGCGCACCTGTAGCGTCTGTTTGCTGCTGGAGTACCTGCACCTCCCAATAGCCGAACTCGCTGTTGGGAAAGACCTTGCTGTACTCGGGATCGGCTTCATCAAAGGCGAGCAGCAGCTCGACAATACGGCGCCTGACCTCCGGCGTGATCTCGCAGTTTTTCTCCCCCAGGTTCTTTCGCAGAGGTGATTTGAACGACGTGGCGTCGATCAGCTGCACCTTTCCTTTGCGGCGGGCCTCCTTCCGATTGGTCAAAACCCAGAGATAGGTGCCGATGCCCGTGTTATAGAACATCTTTTCCGGCAGCGCCACGATCGCTTCCAGCAAGTCCTGCTCGATGATATACTGCCGCAGATTGGACGGCCCCTGCCCGGCCTTCCCGGTAAACAGAGAGGAGCCGTTATGTACCTCCACGATTCGGCTGCCCAGAGCGGTATCCTGCTTCATCTTGCTGAGTTTATTGGCCAGGTACAGCATTTGCGGATCACCGACGTCCGGAATCAGTGAAAAATCATGCCCCTGATACTGTACACGAAAGCGAGTATCCGTAATGTCGTCTTTCTTGATGTCGCCCCATGCCTTCAAATCGGTTTTCCACGGCGTTCCAAATGGGGGATTCGATAGCATAAAGTCGAACGTCTGCCCGGGAAAGCCGTCGTTAGAGATAGTGGAGCCGAAGAAAATATTGTTAGCCTGCTTGCCCTCGCCCTTGACCAGCATATCAGAGCGGGCGATGGCATAGGTTTCGTCAGAGTTCTCCTGTCCATAGAGCAGGATGGATACCTGCTTGCCATGCTCCGCAGCGACCTGATGGATTCTGGATTCGGCAACCGTGAGCATCCCGCCTGTGCCACAGGCTCCGTCTGTTGCCGTGTCTAATTTGATACAACATAACGAAGCCATCTGTTACTCCTTAACGATGCACCCGCACCCGTGTGCAAAAATGCACACCCCTCATAACGATGCCGTGTTTATCGTTACGGGGTATATGTGCGGATTAAGTCTGCTGCGCACAACTGTTATTCAGAAGCAGAACTGTCACTCCCGGTTTTTTCAACCCAACTGTATTTACCATCCTTATATTGGGCAGCAAAATCATCTCGGTCATCATAATGATTGCCTATCAAGCTGGAACGCATATCATCTCTTACAGAGAGTATTAATTCCTTTGGTGCATCATTATCTACCAAGGACATCATAGCAAAAATATAACCTGTAGATAAGCCGCTTAAATATCCATCTTGATGTAAATTGGCAACCAGAAGTTCATCAGGCAAGCCTTCATATCCTTTGGGAATCATCCCTTCTGCAGAAAGATGTTCAGACCATAATGCTGCTATTCTTTCATCTGCTTCTGGATTATTTCGCAGTTGTTTTATGGTCTCTGGAAGGTCTTTAACTTTCTCGTCAAGGAAATCAAAGACAACGTTTATAAACATTCTCGTCAATTTCTTTGTCCTGTCTGTGATATCGGCTTTCGCCTCATTCATCACTTCATTGCCAAAATTAACATTATCACTCATTGCAACATTCTCCTTATGACCAATTTGCCCGTGGCTTAGTTTCTTTTTTCAGACTTGCCTCCGCATCTTCCTTGGTAGCGAACAGCCGATTCTCTCTGACCTTAATGCCACCACCGCTGTCAGCGAATCGGACAGTATAAAGCCCACCGCCAAACTTCAATATTTTCACTTCCCGTATGAAACGGTTGCTCTCCACAAGAAACGCCGTATCATCGGGACTGTATTTGTTAGCCATAGCGCATCACTCCCGTTTGATATAAGTGAGTTCCACATCGTACCCCAGCTGTTCCATCAGCTGGAGGAATGTCTTGTTGACGATTCTCTCGTTATTCCGAATCAGCCGACTAACGTAAGGCGCAGAGGTTCCGATATCCTCGGCCAGTTTCGCCTGGGTGACATTCTCCTCTATGCACTTGACCTTCACATCGACTTCCACGTTATTCTTCAGCATTTTATTCCCTCATTGCCATTACAAAAGTTGTACTTCTACTGCAATTTATTGTACCACACCTTTACGAACTTTTCTACCCATACAGCAAAAAAACATCCGACCGAAGCCGGATGCCGTTTGCGTTTGGTATTCTGTTATGCTTGTATCTCCGTTCCGTTGCGGAATGTGACCGTGATTTCCTTCTTCTTGCCGACCGTGATGTACTCGACCATGCTGCCCCAGAGTGCGCTGTCAAATTCTCGGATTGCACCGTCCTGTTCTTTCAGCGTCTGGATGAAATTTTTCAGCCGCTCGCCCTGTGCTTCCTTTGCGGAAATGGCGGCAGTCACCTCATCGTATCTCGCCTTTGATTTGTCGTACCTTTCCACCAGCGCATTATAGCGCTTCTGGTATTCCTCCTGATCCTGTGCGACACGGGCGTTCTCCTCTACAATGCTCTGCGTCATTTCGACAACAATCGACATCTCATCCTCCAGCTGTTTTTTCTCAGCCAGCAGGGAATCTGTCACACAAAGCGTCCTGCGGATAAGTTCCGCATTGGCGATGATTTCTTTTTTCTCGGTCACCAGCTTGTTGTATGCTGATACGAATGCCGCCTTAATCTCATCCTCGGTCACATGGGGAGTTTCACATTTTGTGCCGTTATCGTATTTGTGGTTGCAGCGATAGACGACTTTGCGGTACCTGTCCGTAGAGTGCCAGACCTTGGAGCCGTACCAGCTGCCACAGTCGCCGCATTTTATCTTGTTCGAGAAAATGCTCACCCCACTGTACCGTGAACCGCCTTTCGTCCGTCTGGCAAGCTCCGCCTGTACCAAATCGAAAACCTGTGGGCTGATAATAGCCTCGTGATTTCCCTCGACATAATACTGCGGCACCTCGCCCTCGTTCTTCTTCATCTTTTTCTGCAAAAAATCCACCGTGAATTCTTTTTGCAGAAGGGCATCACCCTTGTACTTCTCATTCGAAAGCATCCTGCGAACCGTCTGCTGGTTCCAGACATCTTTACCAGCTGGCGTTTTGATGCCCCTGTTTGTAAGCTCCACGGCAATGGAATGCGGCGTCATGCCCTCAAGGAACAGATTGAAAATCAGCCGGACTGTTTCCGCCTGTTCAGGGTTCACCACAATCTTACCCGTCTCTTTATCCTTGTCCAGCCCAAGGAAGCGGCTATAGGCAAAGCTGACCTTCCCGTCCGCCATGCGTTTCCGCTGCCCCCAAGTGACGTTCTCCGAAATGGAGCGGCTTTCCTCCTGCGCCAGCGAGGACATGATGGTAATCAGCAGTTCTCCCTTGGAGTCCAACGTCCAGATGTTCT
>JAJPXI010000117.1 GCA_021205585.1 Oscillospiraceae bacterium | reverse complement strand
GTCGCAAAATTTCTCGCCATCCGCTCTTGCCGATTTAATCAGTCCTTCCCTAAGTTGGTTCAAAGCAAGCAACACCAACAGTTTTGCGCTAAAAATCTGAGGTCCAAAAAAGTCGCTTTGAAAACAGCTTATAGCATTGGCATTACAAAGCTGTAAATGCATCCGCTATGGAGGTCTTGACAACCTTGCAGACCAATACTTTGTAGTAATCAAAAGATGCTATGCATCTCTTTGAATCGGGGATTCAGTTCCTCAATATTACCTTACCCACACATTCTGCTGAAGCATTTGGACAAATTGTACAACATATTGACTCACTTGTCAAGGCGTTTTTTGCGTTTTTGATGCTGAAAATGGAATTATGGAAGGCATTTCACAACAGACGATTTCTATCGGCCTGCGGGATTGGGTTTGTCGTTAGACCCTGATTATAGACTCTGCCTCCCCGTGCGCAAAGGAAATAAAATCCTTGGATTTTTGCAGAAAGTATGGTATACTGATTATTCAAAATCAATAGGTCGGAAGGAGCTTTTCATGATTACAGTTTCAGACGTGAGTTTGAATTACAGCGGGCAGCCGCTGTTTTCCCATGTGGATTTGCAGTTCGTCCGGGGCAACTGTTATGGGATTATCGGGGCCAACGGGGCGGGGAAGTCCACCTTTTTGAAGATTCTTTCCGGCCAGCTGGAGCCCACCTCCGGGCAGGTGTCGGTGCTGCCCAACACCCGAATGTCGGTGCTGCGGCAGGAGCAGAACGCCTTTGACGCCTATTCCGTCATGGACACGGTGATTATGGGCAACCGGCGGCTGTACGACATTGGAAAAGAAAAAGAGGCCCTGTACGCCAAGGAGGACATGAGCGAGGCCGACGGTCTGCGGGCCTGCGAACTGGAGGAGGAGTACGCGGAGCTGGGCGGCTGGGAGGCCGAGTCCGAAGCCTCCCGCATCCTCCAGGGCCTGGGGGTGCCCGTGGGGCTGCACCAGGAGCAGATGGAGCGCATGGACGGGCGGCTGAAGGTGAAGGTGCTGCTGGCCCAGGCCCTGTTCGGCAATCCGGACATTCTGATGATGGACGAGCCGACGAACAACCTGGACATCAACGCCGTCAACTGGCTGGAGGACTTCCTGCTGGAGTTTGAGGGCACGGTCATCGTGGTCAGCCACGACCGGCATTTTCTGAACACCATCTGCACCCACATCGTGGACATCGACTACAATAAAATCAAGCTCTATGTGGGCAACTACGACTTCTGGTACGATGCATCCCAGCTGATGCAGAACCTGCGGAAGAACCAGAACAAGAAAAACGCGGAAAAAGTCAAGGAATTGCAGGATTTTATCTCCCGCTTTTCCGCCAACAAGTCCAAGTCCAAGCAGGCCACCGCCCGGCGCAAGCTGCTGGACAAGATTACTATGGAGGAGATCCCCGCCTCCTCCCGGCGCTACCCCTGGGTCAGCTTTTCCCCGGATCGGGAGGTGGGCAAGGACATTTTGTTCGTCACCAATGTGTCCAAAACGGTAGAGGGGGTCAAGGTGCTGGACAAGGTTTCCTTCACAGTGGAGCACGGAGACAAGATCGCCCTGGTGGGGGACAACGAGGCCGCCCAGACTGCCCTGTTCAAAATTCTCACCGGCCAGTGGGAGCCGGACGAGGGCAGCGTGAAGTGGGGACAGACGGCCACCTTCTCCTACTTTCCCAAGGACAACACGGAGTTTTTCCAGGACTGTGAGGACAACCTGGTGGAGTGGCTGCGGCAGTTCTCCCCCGACCCCCACGAGGCCTACCTCCGGGGCTTTCTGGGCCGGATGCTCTTTTCCGGCGACGAGGTCTACAAGCCGGTCAAGGTTCTCTCCGGCGGAGAGAAGGTGCGGTGCATGCTCTCCCGGATGATGCTCTCCGGGGCCAACGTGCTGCTGCTGGATCAGCCCACCAACCACCTGGATCTGGAGTCCATCGCCGCCGTGAACAACGGGCTGGAGGCCGTGAAATGCAATGTGCTGGTGGCCTGTCACGACCACCAGCTGCTCCAGACGGTGTGCAACCGGGTGTTCGACTTCACCCCGGAGGGGGCGCTGATCGACCGGCGCATGAGCTACGATGAGTACCTGGAAGCCTCTGCGGAGGGGTAAGGGGCCGTGGAAAAGGTTCTTCTCCTATATCTGATTTTCATCAATCTCCTGGCTTTTCTCCTGATGGGCGCGGATAAGCATAAGGCCAGGCGGGGCCGCTGGCGCGTCCGGGAGTCCACCCTGCTGCTCTCGGCCGCCTTCGGGGGCAGCGCGGGGGCCGTCGCCGGGATGCTCCTGTTCCGGCACAAGACCCGGCATTTGAAATTCGTCCTGGGTCTGCCCGCCATTTTGCTGCTTCAGCTGATTTTGGCGGGGTATCTTTTGAAAGAAGGGATTCTGTGAAGAAAATCCTGTTTACCCTGCTGCTGCCCGTGGCCTGCGGAGCGGGGGGCTTTTATCTGCGGCGGCAGCAGCTGCTGACCGGGTTTGAGTCCACCGGCCTAGCCGTGCCGGGCAATCTGTACGCCTGGCTGTTGATCGCCCTGAGCCTGCTGGTGGCGGCGGCCTGCCTGCTGCTGTGCCTTCGGCGCGGGCGGACGCCCCAGAGCTACAGCGAGGCCTTTTCCTCCACGGGCAACGCCTTTTATCTGTTCTTCGTGGCCCTGGCGGCCCTGCTGCTGCTGGCGGCCGGGGCGGCGGGGCTTTGGGCGTTCAGATCCCAGGGCGGAACGTGGCCGGGGCTGCTGCAGTGGTGTTTGTGCCTGGTGTCGGCGGTGTGCGTGCTGGTGGCGGCCCTGAACAATTTCCGCTACCGGGGCCGCCGCCGCACCGGAGGAAAAGGGGAGTACAGCCTGGCCCTGCTGGCCCTGCCCTACACCGCCTGCCTGTGGCTGGTCACCGCCTATCAGGAGGTCTCCGCCGAGCCGGTGACGCTGCGGTATATCTACCGCATCCTGGCCATCATTTGCACCCTGCTGGCGGTTTATTTTATCGCCGGGTTCGCCTTTCAGCGGCCCCGGCCCCGGCTGTGCCTGCTGTTCAGCCTGATGGGGATCTATTTGTCCATCGTCTCCCTGGCCGACGGGGGCAACTGGCCCACCCGCCTGCTGCTGCTGGCCAGCGTGCTCTACCTGTCCCACACGGCGCTGATTCTGATGACCAATATTCTGCTCCCCCCGCCGGAGGAGCCGCCCCGGCCCCCCGCCGGGCCGGAGGATGCCCTGGAGGATATTCCCGGTTTTGAGCCGGGGGACGCTATTCTATAATATAATCGTTCGGAGGTTTACGCCCTATGAGCAAGCCCTTTTATATTACAACCCCAATCTATTACCCCTCCAACAAGCTGCACATCGGCCACGCCTACTGCACCGTGGCCACCGACGTGATGGCCCGGTACAAGCGTTTGCAGGGCTATGATGTCATGTTTCTCACGGGCACCGACGAGCACGGCCAGAAGATTGAGAGCAAGGCCGCCGAGGCCGGCGTGACCCCCCAGCAGTTTGTGGACGACATCGTTACCGGCCCCCGGGGGGTGTTGGATCTGTGGAAACTGATGGACATCTCCTACGACCGCTTCATCCGCACCACCGACCCCTATCACGTCCAGGCCATCCAGCGCATCTTCCGGGCCATGTACGACAAGGGGGACATCTACAAGGGCACCTATGTGGGCAAATACTGCACCCCCTGCGAGAGCTTCTGGACGGACAGCCAGCTGAAGGACGGCTGCTGCCCCGACTGCGGCGGCTCGGTGCAGGACGCCCAGGAGGAGGCCTATTTCTTCCGCCTGTCCAAGTACGCCAAGCCCATTCAGGATTTGCTGGAGAACACCGACTTCCTCCAGCCCCGCTCCCGTGTGCACGAGATGGTCAACAACTTCATCAAGCCCGGCCTGGAGGACTTGTGCGTCAGCCGCACGTCCTTCACCTGGGGCATTCCGGTGGATTTTGACCCCGGCCATGTGGTCTATGTGTGGGTGGACGCCCTGTTCAACTATATGACCGCCCTGGGCTACCAGAACGACCAGTACCACGACTACGAGACCTACTGGCCCGCCGACGTGCACTTTGTGGGCAAGGAAATCGTGCGCTTCCACTCCATCATCTGGCCCGCTTTCTGCATGAGTCTGGGCCTGCCCCTGCCCAAAAAGGTCTACGGCCACGGCTGGCTGCTGCTGGACGGAGGCAAAATGTCCAAGAGCAAGGGCAACGTGGTGGATCCCTATATCCTGGCCGAGCGGTTCGGGGTGGACGCCCTGCGCTTTTTCCTGCTGCGCACCTTCCCCTTCGGCTCCGACGGCAGTTTTTCCAACGAGGCCCTGATTCAGACCATTAACGTGGATTTGGCCAACGACCTGGGAAACCTGCTCAGCCGCACCACCGCCATGGTGATGAAATACTTCGGCGGCACCCTGCCCCCCCAGCGCCGGGCGGACGGGGCGGACGGGGAGCTTGTCGCCCTGGCCTCCTCCCTGCGGGGCCGCTACGAAGAGCAGATGGAGAAATTCGCCTTTCAAAACGCCATCGCCCAGGTTTTTTCCGTTATCCAGCGGGCCAACAAGTATATCGACGAGACGGCCCCCTGGGCCCTGGGCAAGGACGTGGCCGCCAACGGCCCCCGGCTGGCCAGCGTACTGTATAACCTGCTGGAGACGGCCCGCGTCTGCGGTGTGCTTTTGACCCCCTTTATGCCCGGCTCCATGGAGAAGCTTTTAGACCAGCTGGGGGCCGGCCCCGAATGCCGCACCTGGGACAGCGCCGCCGTCTGGGGCAGCCTGCCCGCCCAGGTGCAGGTGAAGCGGGGGGAGAACCTGTTCCCCCGTGTGGACATGGAGCAGGCCCTGGCCCAGCTGGAGCGGGATCGCCAGGCCGGCGCGGCCCCGGCGGAGCCCCAGGTGGAGCTGGAGCCATACCTGGAGCAGCCGGTGGACTTCGACACCTTCTGCCGCTCAGACCTGCGGGCGGTCAAGGTGAAGGACTGCCAGGCGGTGAAAAAATCCAAAAAGCTGCTGCGCTTCACCCTGGACGACGGCTCCGGAACCGACCGGCAGATCCTCTCTGGCATCGCCCAGTACTATCAGCCGGAACAGCTGGTGGGGAAAACCGTGGCGGCCATCCTGAACCTGCCCCCCCGCCGGATGATGGGCCTGGACTCCTGCGGGATGCTGCTCTCCGCCGTCCATAAGGAGGACGGAGAGGAGCGGCTGCACCTGATGCTCCTGGATGACGCCATCCCCGCCGGGGCGAAAATCTGCTGACCATGGGCATTTTTGACACCCACGCCCACTATTACGACACCGCTTTCGACCCCGACCGGGACGCGCTGCTCTCCTCCCTGCCGGGGAAAGGGGTGGAGCTGGTGGTCTGCCCCGGCTGCGATTTGGCCTCCTCCCAGGCCAGCATCGACCTGGCCGCCCGGTACGATTTCCTGTACGCCGCCGCCGGCATCCACCCGGAGAATTTAGAGGGGGTGGGCCTGGAGGCGGTGGAGCAGGTGAAGGCCCTGTGCGCGAGGGACAAGGTGGTGGCCGTGGGGGAAATCGGCCTGGACTACTACTGGGTTCGCCAGCCGGAGCAGAGAGCGTTTTCGCGGGAGATGTTCGACGCCCAGCTGTCCCTGAGCGAAGAGCTGAATCTGCCCGCCATCGTCCACGACAGGGACGCCCACAGGGACAGCCTGGATCTGGTACGCGCCCACCCGAAGGCGAGGGGTGTGTTCCACTGCTGCGCCGTCAGCCTGGAGGACGCCAGGGTGCTGCTGGATCGGGGCTGGATGCTCTCCTTCACCGGCAACATCACCTTTCCCAAGGCCCGCCGGGCCATTGAAATCCTCCAGTGGATGCCCCTGGCGTCCCTCATGCTGGAGACCGACGCCCCCTACATGGCCCCGGAACCCCTCCGGGGCCGCCGGTGCGACTCCACCATGATTGTCTACATGGCCGAAAAAATAGCCCAGTGCCGGGGGGACGTGACGGCCCAACAGGTGCTGGAGATGACGCTGGAGAACGGCAAACGGTTTTTCCGCCTGTAAAGGAGGGCGCAATGGACACCATCTGTTATGAATACGGCGGCAATCTGTACGTCAACCTGACCAACCGCTGCGACTGCGCCTGCACCTTCTGCCTGCGCAACAACGGCGCGGGGGGTTCCATCTACGCCGACAACCTGTGGCTGGAGCGGGAACCGACCAGGCAGGAGCTTGTGCGGGCCATACGGGAGCGAGAGCCGGAACATTACCCGGAGCTGGTGTTCTGCGGCTTCGGGGAGCCCACCTGCCGCATCGACGATATTTTCTGGGTTATCGACCAGCTCAAGCCCCATCTGCCCCCGGTGCGCATCAACACCAACGGCCACGCCAACCTGATCCACGGCCGGGACGTGACCCCGGAACTGGCCGGGCGGGTGGACGTTTTGTCCATCTCCCTGAACGCTTCCACCTGCCGGGAGTACCTGGCCCTGACCCGGCCCCGGGCCGGAGCCGCCGCCTGGGATGCCATGCTGGACTTCACCCGCCGGGCGGCGCAATATGTGCCGAAAGTGGTGATGACCGTAGTGGACAAGGGGGACAAATCCCCCGCCGAGATAGAAGCCTGCCGCGCCCTGTGTACCCAACTGGGCGCCACCCTGCGGGTGCGCAGCTATATTTCAAAGTAATGTGCTGTAACGCCTGACAATTGGTTTTCCGTAAATTTTGAATTTTCCTGCTTGCATCATTGGTGCAAGCGGTGAAAAAGAAGCATGGAAAATCCCTGATGGCCGGGCTGCTGACAGCGGCCATGCTTCTGTCCCTGCTGCCTGCGGCGGCGCTGACGGCTTACAGTGAGACAGAGGAGACAAGTGAAGAAACCGCAATATAATATAGGGATATAAAATTCATATGAACAGGAGACGCATACAATTACGGATTATAGACTCGATTATTATTCTGTGTGTCTATGTTGCATTTGCGATTTTGTCTAGTTTTGATATAGATTCATTAGAATTGATGTGAAAGAAGCTCTGGATTCTTGGAAGAAATAATAGAACCCATATTTTGCAGGTTGAAAGGATGAAATAATAGATATGAGCATTGATAGAAGACCACATTTTAGAAATCTTGTCAACAATCTTCCGTTGATTATATCTGGCGGCGCTTTTATGGCGTTAACTGTTACTTCTTTGCAGAAACTGCTGATGGCTGCGGCGGGGATATTGGTTTTGGCGATTGTATCGCTCTTTTTGAGGAATGTGTTTTCCTTTTGGACGTCTCACATATCACCGCTTACAGTCGTTTTGACGATTTTCTGGGGGGGGGGTATCTGCCTATTCGTTTTGTGCAACCATGGTCTCCAGCAGTAAAATGCAAATGATTGCAGGACTCCTTGGCATCCGTGTCAGGTTTCTTGTAGTCGCTGTGGCTTTTCTGGGTATGCTGGCTGCCTTTTATTTTTGCTGCGCTGTAGTCAGTTTTGTTATCGTAGAGGATGATGAGGAAGGGAATAATGTTATATGGAATAAAATTTCCCAGCATGGAATCTATAAAAACGCCCCAAGAATTCTGGTGTTCATATGCTTTGCCGTTCTTGTCATATGCTCTCTAAATGCCAATATTTGGCTTGACGAGACATTTTCCCTTCGCATTATCCAGTATGGCTACAAGGAAGTTATACAATATACAGCGGCGGATGTCCACCCGCCATTGTATTACATACTGCTGAAAGCGGTTGTTGATTTGTTTTCTCACCTGTCTGCGAGCTTCACCTTTACTGTAATCATATCTAAGCTGTTTTCAGTTTTATCTTATGCTTTGACAGCGCTGATTTGCTGGTGCAAGCTAAAAGGGTATCGGTTCAGAACGATTCTGCTGCTGTTTTTGTTTGCCAGCGGCAGCTTGGCGGGATATGGAATTGAAATCCGTATGTACGGCTGGGCATTGTTTTTTGTAACATCTGCATACCTTTTTGCCAGGGATATTATGGACGGAAAGGGAAAAGCGGGAGCATGGGTCATTTTTGTAGTATTCAGCCTTTGCGGAGCGTATACGCATTATTTCGCGCTAGTCTCCATTGGGGCAATATGGTTTTATTTGTTCATATGGCTATTGCTGAATAATCGTAAGCAGATAAAGCAATGGCTCATCTTTGGGGTTATTACGGTTGTTGGATATCTGCCATGGCTGATGGTGCTGTTGGAACAGGCAAAGGCCGTTTCGGAAAGCTATTGGATTTCGGATATACACATAGGAACGATTGCGGGTTATATAATGTTTATATTACCCGGCGCATTGATGCTCATATTTTTTGTGGCCATTGTACATGCGTTTGTAAACAGAAAAAAAGAAGGAATCTCCCTATATGACTGGTCAGGAGGATTGATTCCTGTTACTACCGCTGCTGTAGGTGTTTTGGCCTCCATACTAATCCGCCCTGTATTTATCAGCCGCTATCTGATTCCGGGCTGCTTATGCATGTGGATATCCTTTCTCCTTATTTGCCGGAAAACAGGAAGAAAGCAGCAGGTGATCATTACGGGCATTGTTATTATAAGCTGCGTTGTGTCCTGTTTCAGCTTGACGTATAGTGAGCTTCGCGCTGGCCAGCAGACTAAAAGCTCCATGGATTTCATTGTATCCATGGACGAGGACAGTGTTATATATGTTGAAGAGGATGTATCTGACCATGCTTTTTACACCCTAGCAACGTACACGGATAAAAATGTATATTACGGAAGTAACGACAATCAAAAAGAGGTCTTTTTGGAGATATACTCCAATGCGAAGATAGCCAGCGATGAGGGGCTGCATATAGACGATTTTCTCGACAACGGAAAGACGGTTTATTATGTCACAGCCAACAGTGAAGCAGACATTGCTTCACTATGCAGCGAAGGGAACGGCGTCCTGCTTGGAAAATATTTGTTTGAAAGCTATGTTTTTGTTTACGAGATAACAGCCTGTGAGTATGGGGAGGTGGTATAATAAGTATGCTGTCCATTATTGTACCATGCTATAATGAGCAGAAAACCATCCCTATTTTCTACGACACTGTTGAGATGATTATACTGAAATTAGGGAAGGACTGATTCAATCGGCAAGAGTGGATGGCGAGAAATTTTGCGACAAAAGAAGGCGCAAAAGTGCAGGAATACTGTAT
>JAJPXI010000037.1 GCA_021205585.1 Oscillospiraceae bacterium | reverse complement strand
TGTCGCAAAATTTCTCGCCATCCGCTCTTGCCGATTTAATCAGTCCTTCCCTTACATCGGTACAGGAGGGACTTATGGGAAAATATTTTGGCACCGACGGGTTCCGGGGCAAGGTCAACGTCAGCCTGACGGCGGAGCACGCCTATAAAATCGGCCGGTTTCTGGGCTGGTATTACAACCAGTGCAAGGCCCGCCGGGGGGAGGACGGGCCTGCCCGGATGGTCATCGGAAAGGACACCCGCCGCTCCAGTTACATGCTGGAGGACTGTCTGTGCGGCGGCCTGACGGCTTCGGGAGCCGACGTGTATCTGCTCCATGTAACCACCACCCCCTCGGTGGCCTATATCGCCCGGGTGGACGGCTTTGACTGCGGCATTATGATTTCCGCCAGCCACAACCCCTATTTTGACAACGGCATCAAGCTGCTCAACGGCGCGGGGGAGAAGATGGACGAGCAGGTCATCGCCCTAACGGAGGACTACCTGGACGGCCGCCTGGAGGCCTTCGGCCAGCTCTGGCCGGAGCTGCCCTACGCCCAGATGGAGCACATCGGGCGCACAGTGGACTATGTGGCCGGGCGCAACCGCTATATCGGGTACTTAATCTCCCTGGGCCTGTACTCCTTCCGGGGGAAAAAGGTAGGGCTGGACTGCGCCAACGGCAGCGCCTGGACCATCGCCAAGGCGGTGTTCGACGCTCTGGGCGCCTCTACTTATGTCATCCACGCCGAGCCAAACGGGGTCAACATCAATGAAAACGCCGGCTCCACCCACATTGAATCCCTGCAAAAGCTGGTGGTGGAGCAGGGCCTGGACGTGGGCTTTGCCTACGACGGGGACGCCGACCGCTGCCTGTGCGTAGACGAGACCGGCCGAGCCATCAGCGGCGACCAGATCATGTACCTGTGCGGCCGCTACCTGAAAAGCCGGGGCAAGCTGCTGAACAACAGAGTGGTCACCACCGTCATGTCCAACCTGGGCCTGTACAAGGCCCTGGACGCCGCCGGCATCGAGTACGCCAAAACCGCCGTGGGCGACAAATATGTCTACGAATACATGGCCCAGCACGGGGACAGCATTGGCGGCGAGCAGTCCGGCCACATTATCTTCTCCGAGTTCGCCTCCACCGGCGACGGTATTTTGACCAGCCTGAAGGTCATGGAGGCCATGCTGGCCCAAAAGCAGCCCCTGAGCAAGCTGACCGCCCCGGTGACCATCTATCCCCAGGTGCTGTTCAACGTCCGGGTGAAGGACAAGGCCGCCGCCCAGGCCGACCCGGCGGTTCAGGCCGCCGTCCAGACCCAGGCCGACAGGCTGGGGGACGCCGGGCGCGTCCTGGTGCGGGAGTCGGGCACCGAGCCGCTGCTGCGGGTCATGGCGGAGGCCGAAACCGAGGATCTTTGCCGGGACTGCGTGGAGCGCATCATCCAGGCCGTCCGGGACGGGGGCCACGAGGCGAAATAGCCCTTATGTTTACAGAAGAAATTTTGGAGGAGCAAACCCCTTGATGATTGAATGTCTGACTGTCTTTTTTATGTCGATGATTCCCGTGGTGGAACTGCGGGGGGCCATTCCCGTGGGCATCGCCGCCGGACTCCACCCGGCCCTGACCTATCTGCTGGCGGTGGTGGGCAATTTAATCCCCGCCCCTCTGATTATCCTTTTAATCCGCAAGATTTTTGAGCTGCTGCGGCGCGTTCCATGGCTGGGCCCCAAAATCACCTGGCTGGAAAACCGCGCCCATCTGAAGGGACGGGTGATTCACAAGTACGGCCTGGCGGGTCTTTTCATCCTAGTGGCCGTCCCCCTGCCCGGCACCGGCGCGTGGACGGGGGCCCTAGCCGCCGCCCTGCTGGACATCCGCCTGAAGCGGGCCATGCCCGCCATTGCCCTGGGGGTGCTGGTGGCGGGGGCCGTCGTGCTGGCCCTGTCCTGCGGCGTGGCCTTTGTAGTTTCCTGAGAGGGTGTTGAAAGTGAGCGTTGTGAAAGATATGTCCCTGGCGGAGCAGGGGCGCAGAAAAATCCAGTGGGTGCGGGACTTTATGCCTGCCCTGTCCGGCATCGAGGCCCGGTTCCAGCGGGAAAAGCCCTTTGCCGGGCTGCGCGTGGCCGTCTCGGTTCACCTGGAGGCCAAAACGGCCAATTTGGGCTGCGTGCTGGCCAAAGGGGGCGCCCAGGTGCGGCTGACCGGCTCCAACCCCCTGTCCACCCAGGACGACGTGGCCGCCGGCCTTGCCAGCCTGGGGGTGGAGACCTTCGGCATCCACGGGGCGGACGAGGGGGAGTACCAACACCACCTGGCGGAAACCCTGGCCTTCCACCCCCACCTGATTGTGGACGACGGGGGCGATCTGGTGCAGATGCTCTGCGGCAGCGGGGCATCCCTTGCCGACGAGCTGTTCGGCGGCTGCGAGGAGACCACCACCGGCATCCTGCGCCTGAAGGCCAGGGAGCGGGCGGGTCTTCTCCCCTGCGCCATGATGGCCGTGAACGACGCCAAGGCCAAGCACTACTACGACAACAAATACGGCACCGGCCAGTCGGTGTGGGACGCCATCATGCACACCACCAACCTGGTGGTGGCAGGGAAAACGGTGGTGGTGGCCGGGTACGGCTGGTGCGGCAAGGGGGTGGCCATGCGGGCCGCCGGGATGGGGGCCCACGTCATCGTGACGGAAATCGACCCCTTCAAGGCCCTGGACGCCACCATGCAGGGCTTCCGGGTCATGCCCATGGCCCAGGCCGCCCGGCTGGGGGACATCTTCGTCACCGTCACCGGCTGCCGGGACGTCATCACTCCGGAGCATTTCGCCCTGATGAAACACAACGCCTTTTTGACCAACGCCGGTCACTTCGACTGCGAGGTGGACGTGGCCGGCCTGGCGGCCATGGCCGTCAAGCGGCAGACCCGGCGGGACAACATCGAGGGCTTCACCCTCCCGGACGGGCGGATGCTCAACGTCATCGGCCAGGGCCGCCTGGTCAACCTGGCGGCGGGCAACGGCCACCCGGCGGAAATTATGGATATGTCCTTCGCGGTGCAGGCCCTGGCCCTGGAGTGGCTGGTAAAGCACCGGGATACCCTGGAGAAAAAGCTCTACCAGGTCCCGGAGGAAATCGACAACGAGATCGGCCGGGTCAAGCTGGCCGCCATGGGCCTGTCCATCGATGAGCTGACGCCGGAGCAGCAGGCCTATCTGGACAGCTGGAACGGATAGGGCCGGACAAAAAGGCCGCCCGCTGCAACCCCCGCCAGCGGGCGGCCCAAGTATCTTCCCGCATGGAGGATTCCAAAAATCATTTGACAAGCGGCCGGTTCCCATGTACAATAAATGTCGCTTTGGTTTATGTCCCAGCAAAATTCAGCGACCATCTATAAAAGAACCGAAATCGAACGCTTTTCTGTCGGAACCTCTGCGGAGCAACTTCATATGCGCCAGTAGCTCAGTTGGATAGAGCGTCCGCCTCCTAAGCGGAAGGTCGGGGATTCGAGTTCCTTCTGGCGCGCCAGAAACAACGCCGAAAGTCTTATTTTTCAAGGCTTTCGGCTTTCTTTTTTCCTTGCAATAAAAAGGTGATCAACTTTTTTGCTAATAAAATCTGCTAATAAATTCCCGTGCCACAGCTCCCCCCGTGGGCGGCTGTGATAATAGTCGCTCTTTGGTGTTGATACATTAAGTCCAAGTTGATAAGCTGGAATTTCAGTAGCTGTAACGTGGTTTTTAACCTTTCCCTCTTTTTTTATAACCGCAGTCGCAGTAAGAACCGCCGGAAGCTAATGTATATTCTCGAACGAAGTCAGATGCGCCGCCCGCTTCACTCATGGTGTAATCCAATCGGCACATAGCCGGAACGAGATCATATAATCCCAGTTCCCGCATTAAAGTACAGATACCGCAGGTGGTAAAACGAGCCTCATATCCGCTGCCGTCACTGTAAGGATAAAATTCCATATTCCACGAATAGGGATTTCTGTCGGCGGCTCGGAGCTTTTCTGTAGCTCTGAGAGATGCCAAGTCCTTGTCGGTGAACTTGTTTTTGCCGCTCATTCTGCAGAACCAGTTCATTGGTGGAGTCATCATCGAATCTTTATAGTATTCCGTCAGCCGTCCGACCTCCGGACGCTTCGGCATATTCAAAACGAACGCACAGAGCAGGGCGCAGTTGACGATGTTCATCTTGAACCTGTCGGCTTTCTCGAACTCGGGTAGACCCGAAATAATCTCTTTATAGCGTGATTTTGCCTTTTCCCTGACCGTTTTTGCAGCGCTTTCGTCCAGTCCAAAATCCGTACATAGATTTCGTTCAAAAGATTTCCCGAACAAAACCCACATGCCCAATGGCATACCAAAGTATTTCATACTACCTCTCCCTTACTTATCCCATTCCGAGCCCTTTTTGCAGACGTAAAAATCGCATATTTCCGCACCAGTGGCGATTGTGCCGGTTCTGTGGAGCACACCGCCCATCAGGTCAACGGAGATGAAATCCATTTCACACATATACGGAATCAGGTCCTCGTGGTGCTCCTGTCTGCCGAGTGCACACAAACCGCAACGATGATAATTTGTCGTGTATTCATCAGCATTTCTGCCGGGAATCGTCTCTGTAATCCAGTTGAATTCGCTGTCGCTCATGGCGTTGGCGGCTTTATCCTTTTCGACTTTTTTCTTCTGGTATTCAGAATCGAAAGGATTTTTACCACCGAACGCTTTTTGAATCAGCGAAGCCTGCATTGTGACCTTTACCATTTCTCCGAACTGCTCACGACTCATATGCCCGTCCATTGCGTCATAGACGGACAGCCAGACAATGCCTCCGGCAAGCGAAACACGGAGCGTGTTTTTCATAAAGCTGCCGATGTCGGGAGTTCTCCCAACCATCGCCTTGTAATTTTTACGGGCTGTATTCCTGACGGCAGGAACATCGACTTCGCCACAGTTTTCGCTTATGTACCTGAACATGGTGGGCGTCATCGCTGACCACATGAGTTTCTCACAAATTGTGTTTTTCATTTTGACCCCTCCTGAAAGGTTTTATGAGAATATAGCTCCAAGCCCCAGCGCCAGCACGGCGCAGACGGGAATATATATTATAAAGTGTATGATATGCTCTTTCTTGTTGTATCCGAAGAAGTGGCTCCTGTCGACGCTTTTAAGCTCAGGGTAGAAGTGGGTGAAGAAGTTCGAGCGACACAGAAGATACCAGTCGAAGAAAAGTATGTCGTAAATCTCCATCAGATAGAGCATGGTGATGAATCGGGCGAAGAATTTAAGAGCACCGAAGCCGTTTCGGGCGCCATCCCATATGGCGAGGGCGAACGCGCCGATAAACAACAATACAGCGAATACGACAATCACCCAGCCGATGATATGCGCTCCCTTGAATCTCTCTTTCTTGTCCGGAATCACGGCTAAGTTCTCTTTCGGGGCAGAGGAGAAGAACTTCTTATTCTGAATAAACCCGACCGCACCGTAGAGCATGAGAAAATAGCCAAGCATAATCATAAGCGTTGAAAGAATTGTTATTATCATTTTACCCCAACTTTCTGTAAACAAGCATACGGGAATTGCCAAGCATCGTCAGCGCGGCACGGCTTTCTGAACAGAATAGCATAAGGCGCACATAATCAGCAAAGTCCCCAACGATTCAAAGGCTCCGGTAATCAGCTTCAGTACGGGAATCAGGTTGAATACAAAACCGATAAGCAGCGTACAGAGCGGGCAGAAAAGAACCTGCCATTTTTTTAGTTTCAGCTTTCCTGTCCACGCCATATAAATCCAACCGACAGAGATACAGCCGTCCGCAACGGCATAATAAGCGGCAAACGGAAGCATGATATAGGCGGCTGACTGATTCACAAGATTCGTAGCCATTAGTGAATCTCCCGTCTCTGCATAAATGCACTTAAAAACGATCGGGAACAGGCAACATATAATATGAATAAACAGAAATGATATCAAACCTGCGTTTGCGCCTGTGCAAAACATCTTGGACATTCGCTTGTCCCATTTTGTGCCGTTTCTCAGTCCCTCGGTTACAATTTCCTTTGCCGCGTGTATGCCAACCCAATAGGTCGGCATTGCCACAGCCGCCAGTAAAATGGACGCTTCAAACCGCCACATGGACATGGAAACCCAATTGGATTCCACAATTCCGGTCGTCACATTTCCCGCGCCTTTCATATCGAGCAGCCAGTCACCGATCATAAACAATATAAACGAAAAGATTCCAAGTATCAGCCGATTTGTCAGCCTCCTTTTTTTCTGCTTGTCCATAGTGATAACACTCCTTACATCCGAAGTTAGATATGGCTAACTCATATTATACAGCACAACGAGCAGAAAAACAATAGCAAATCCGAGAATATTAACAGACCGCCCAGTCTATTCTGGATGCAAGGGCGCTCTACCCAGACAGCAGCCTGGCCGACCTCTACGACGAGCTGACCATGCCCCCGGAGCTGCGCAAAGCCCATCAGAACAGCGACCGTGCCGTCATGCAGGCATATGGTTTCTCCGTGAAAGACATGACAGAATCAGGCTGCGTGGCTGAGCTGATGAAGATGTATCAGACGATGGTTACGAAGTAGGATTTCACAAAATTTCACTAAGTCGTAAGCAGGGACTTTGTATAGACAAAGTCCAAAAAACCGCCATTCCGCCTTCCGGCGGTCTGACGGTTTTTTGCTTGTTGGGGCGTATCCCCAATCCCTTTTTTGAAGAACACCACTGACGTGGTGGCTACGCATTCCTGCGGAACGCTGGATTTACTTTTGAGAAGCTGTGAATGTGTGAGAGCGTTTTTGCAATATCCCCATCAATACAAATCGACTGATTTCTTATTTCGCGCGGGCACATCGCTTCCCCTTTGTTGATGCAGGCATACACGGCTTTCGGATTCCTTGCCGTCATCCGCCAGAAGGGATATTTAATAATAACAGGAGTATTTGCGCCCACACCAAGCTCCAGGAACAGAATATGCAGATTTTCATGCCGACGGATAAAATCATTATAGCGTTCCGCCGCTTTATGCCAGCCTTCATCCTCGACAAAGGTATCGTCACAGCGAAGATTCACATTCATGGGTGCGCCGCAAATCGGGCAGCGGGGAACCAGCTCCGTTGGAATCTTCATGTCTTTCTGTTCGGCGGCCATCTGTCGGACAGCTTCCTCATTATCATAAGTCCTGTCATGGCAGGGTTTCGAGCATTGCCACAGGCCATAATCACCCTGCGTGTAGAACAGCCGTTTTTTGTCAAACCCGGCAAGCTGAAATTGATGATCCACGTTGGTGGTCAGCACAAAATAATCTTTGTCCTTTACCAGCTCCAACAGGTCAATGTATGGCTTTCCAATGCCCGCTTCGTAGCGGTTGACCAGGATATGCCGCGACCACCATGCCCAATATTCCTCCAGCGTATCAAAGGGATAAAATCCGCCGGAATACATATCAGTAATGCCATACTTCCTGTGAAAATCCGAAAAGTATTTTTCAAAGCGCTCTCCGCTGTAGCTCATTCCTGCCGAAGTGGAAAGTCCCGCACCTGCGCCAACCACAATGGCGTCTGCCGTCTCAATTTCATTCTTCAGCTGTAATATTTTATCCGCCGTCTTCGTTTGCGTGGAAAATGCTTTGCTTACCGTCTCACCGGAGGAGGTTTTGGTAGATTTGTAAGTCGACGTCTTTGAAAACATTGAAAATCACCTCGATTCTGCTGTTGGTCTGTTCTTTATAATCCTTTACTGTACTGACGGCAACCTGTGCCGCTTTGTCATTTGGAAAATGAAATTCGCCGGTGGAGATACAGCAGAACGCGACACTCTTTATATCGTTTTGCTCCGCCAGTTCCAGGCAGGAACGATAGCAGGAACCGAGCAGTTCTTTATCTTTTCTGGTCAGCCAGCCGCTGACGATGGGGCCGACAGTGTGGAGTACATAGTCACAGGGCAGGTTGAATGCCGGCGTAATTTTTGCTCTGCCTGGTTCCTCCTCATGCCCCTGCTTCTCCATAAGTTCTGCGCAGGCCGCACGAAGCTGAATTCCCGCATAGGTGTGAATGGCATTGTCAATGCAGCCGTGGTTGGGGCAGAAGCAGCCGAGCATCTGAGAGTTGGCTGCGTTGACAATCGCTCCGCAGCGAAGTGTGGTGATGTCCCCCTGCCAGAGATAAATACCTTCCTGCAATGGCGTCAGATCGGATAAATCCGTGATTCCTTTCTGCCGGGTTTCCTCCTGCAAGTAAGTGTCCTGTATCTCCAGAAATTCTTTATCAACCGCTCCTGGCATCCGCACATTGAACAGCGCCCGCAGGAGCCGTTTCTGCTGCTGCAAGTCAGCGGGAATTTCCATACCCTTATATTGCGCTTCCTCTGAAAGAAGTGCCCTAATCAAATAAATCCTTCGCTCATCCTGTGTCATGGCTATCCTCTCTTTTCGATGGTCTGTTTCGGACAGATTTCTGCACAGCGCCCGCAGTGCAGGCAGCGTTTCTGGTCGATGACCACCGGCTTCACAGAGATGTCGATGCACTTCTGGGGACAGACGGAGTAACACAGCTTGCAGCCGATGCACTTGTCACCCACAAAATAGCCGCTTACCCCTGTTTCCAGCTGGCCGATTACAATACTGTCCCTCGTCACATGAGCCGGATCGCTGATGTCGAAATATTCTCCACTGGCCTCGTGCAGCCAAAACACCTCCAGCGCAGTGCGGGTGTTATCGGGATATATCTTCTGCATATAAGGATTCTTCTCAAAAATCTCATCCAGCTTTTCACTTCCGATGTTCTGAATCTTTCCTCTCAGAGATACGCTCTTTTTGTCCTTTGTTGCAGAGAGTGCAATATATTTCTGTTCCATCAGCTGCGTATAAAAGGCTTTGCCCTTCGCAGTCAGAAAGTATACGCCTTTTTCATCCCACAGCATCATATCAATGGTGCGTGTCTGGGGATGGCCGTCTGCGCCGATCGTTGCGATGGTAGTGGAATGAATGTCCTCCACAAGCATTTTCAGATAATCCAGATTCGTCATGCTTCCTTTTCTCCCTGTTCTGCAAGATATTTTCCTACTTCCCGCCCCAGTGTCTGCGCAATGCTGATGCTCTGTCCAGGGACGGATGTGGTGTATTGAAATCCAAACCGGCACCCGCTGCAATTTCCTGTAACAAACAAACCGGGAATCGGTTCAAAATCAGTATCCAGCACCTGTTGGTTTTCGTCAATCATAAGTCCGCTGACGGTGACCAGCAGTTTCAGGCTCTGTCCACCGGGGCGGTGGCTGTCTTTTAAGGAAGCGCTGATTAAATCGGCAAGAGCGGGTGGCAGAAGATTTTGGTTC
>JAJPXI010000003.1 GCA_021205585.1 Oscillospiraceae bacterium | reverse complement strand
CCCCAGACCCACCAACAGGGTTTTGGCCCGGCAGCGCAGCGCGGCAAACAGCCCCCCGGCAAAGCCGCCCAGGACGCACCCGGCAAAGGCGTACTGCACCATATAGTCCTCGCTGAGCAAGCCCGCGGAGACGCCTAAGGAGCAGAAAAACAGCGCCATCAGGGCGACCCCCGCCGCCAGCAGGCCGCCCAGCACGGCCGAGCCCACGAAGCGCACCAGCCGGACGCCCTGCTCCTCCTCGTTCACACGCATAAAAAGCCCTCCCCACATGGTTTGATACAAACCTATGCAGGGAGGGCGGTTTTCATGTCTGATTCACGGAAAATAATTTTGAAATCAATGTTGTGCGGAGAACCCCTCCACCGGCTATCGCCGATCCCCCTCCCCTTTCAGAGAAGGCAAAAAGATGGGTGCTCAATTCAATATCTTCTGCTTCACCTGCGCCAAGGCTCCCCTGAAAGGGGAGCTGGCTGGCCGTCGGGCCAGACTGAGGGGTTCTTTTGACCTATCTGCTATCATAATTGATTTCCGTGCGTCTGGTTGAACTGGCCGCAGGGGATTTTATTTCGCCGGGGCCTCGGTGGTCTGGGCACCCACGGAGGAGATGGCCCACTTGCTAAACTCCAGGCGCACCCGGTCGGCGCCCACCTCGATGACGATGGTGTTTTCCTTGACGGCGCAGGTGGTGCCGATAACCCCGCCGATGGTGGTTACCACGTCGCCCACCTTCAAATTGGCCCGCATCTCGGCCTCCTGCTTTTTCTTCTTGCTCTGCGGGCGCATCATAAAGAAATAAAAGACCGCGATAATTAAAATCAAGGGGATCAGGGTTGTTAAATAGTCGCTCATAAATGTTCCTCCAGTTTTTTATTCGGAGCATACGCTGATAAATTGTATTATACTGTGAAGGGAAGAAAAAAACAAGCCCGAATTTTCGGAATCAGGAGAAATCACGTCCCGCCGGGGGCTTATCCCCCCTGGGCGGCGAAAAAACAGCTCTCCCGCTCCACCAGGCGGCAGGGCAGCTCTATGTGGACGTACTCCCGGTGGCCGCCCCGGAAACGGTCGGCCAGCAGTCCGGCGGCCAGGTGGGCCATGTCCCGGCCGGGGATGTGCACCGTGGTCAGCCCGGCCCGGCGGGCCTCGGCGGTGTCGTCGATGGAGATGACCGAGATGGGCGGCCCGTCTCCTCTCCGCCGCCCGACGGCCCGGAGGGCGCCCAGGGCCACCTCGTCGTTGGCGCACAGGGCGGCGGTGGCCTCCCCCTGCCGGAGCAGGGCCTCCATGGCCTGCTCCCCGGCGGCCCTGGTCTGGGGGACGTTGCAGACCAGGGAGTAAATCAGGGGCAGCTGGCGGCTGGTCAGCCCCTCGGTGTAGCCCAGGTAGCGGTTTTCAAAGGAGCAGTCCCCGATGTAGGCGATGCGCCGGTGCTCCAGCTCCAGCAGATGCTCCATGGCCAGCAGCGCCGCCCTGCGCCCGCTGCACACCACCTCGTCCACCGGCAGGGGGCCGGGGTTACGCCAGATGCCCACCACGTTCCCCGTGCGCCCCTGGCAGGCGCGCAGCAACGTCTCCTGGCACTTGCCCAAAATTACATAGCCGTCCCCCTCCGGCAGTGGGCCGCCGGAGGAGTTCTCCAGGTACAGGACATCCCCCAGGCGGAAGCCCGCCGAGAGCAGCTCGGCGGACAGGCTGTCCAGGCATTCGGAAAAAAAGGCGTCCCGCCGGGCGGACTCCGGCCGGGCCACCAGCACGGCCACCGTCCCCGCCGGGCCGGCGGCAGCGCCGGCTTTCAGGCTCCGGGCGTCCAGGTTGGGCCGGTAGCCCAGCCGCCGGGCGGTTTCCCACACCCGTTCCCGCACTGCCCCGGACACGCAGCCGCCGGGCTTGTTGTTCACCACCCGGGAGGCCGTGGCCACAGACACCCCGGCCTGCCCGGCCAGATCCTTCAGCGTCACCCGGCCCTGCTTTTCCGCTCCCACGGCCCCCGCCCTCAGTAGCCGGGGTACACGTCGCTTTTCTTCGGCAGGATGATTGCGGCGACCACATAGACCCAGAAGCCCACGGAGGCCAGGACGGTCAGCGCCACAAAAATCAGCCGCACGATGCTGGGATCCAGATTGAAATACTCCGCCAGCCCGCCGCAGACCCCGGCCAGCAGGGCCCCCTGGTGCTTCTCCAGACGGTACAGTTTCTTCGTTCCCATTGCAATTCCTCCTAAAAAATCAAGATTGTCTCGCCCCGCGCAGGCGGGGCGGTGCGTTGATTCGTATACCCCTATTATATACGCTCCCCCCGCATTCTTTCATTTTTTCCATAATTCAGTTTTCCTCCTTTATGAAAAATTTTATTTTTGACCGTATCCACGGATACGGCGCCGGAGGGCCAAAATCCCCACGGGCGAGGCTCATTATCTTCATTATAGCCCAAGCCGCCCCTGTTTGCAACAGAAATTCGCCGCAGGGGCGCGGAAATCAATTTTGCCTCAATTTCCAAAGTAAACGCAACACCCGGCATTTGATATGCTGTGTTTACTTTGGAAATTGAAGTATAAAAAATCCGCCTGGTTTGCCAGAACGGGCTTGACAATCCGTTTTCGATATTATATAATGCGTTTATGAAATGAATTTCCCTCCGCCGGGAAAATGGAGCGCAGGCGCTGAACCGGTGCTTCCGAAAAGGAAAAAGGAGAATTTGCTTATGAGCGCAACTTATGACGACACCATGTTCCGAAACCAGTTTGAACACGGCTACACCTGGCTGAACGGCTTTGCCCGCAATGTCCGCCGGTACGCCGCCCGCCCCGCCGTCCTCGACCCGCTGACCGGCCGCAGCTGGACGTACCGCCAGCTCAACGCCGAGGCCAACCGCCTGGCCCGCGCCCTGCGCCGGGACGGGGTGGGGAAAAACGACGTGGTCATGGCCGCCCTGGCCAACTGCCCGGAGCTGTGCTTTGCCTATATCGGCCCCCGGAAGGTGGGCGGTATTCTGAACCTGGCCAACTACAACCTGTCCGCCGGGGAGCTGGCCCTGCTGATTGACCACAACCGGCCTAAGGTGCTGATTTACTCCGCCTCGGTGGTCAAAATGGTGGCCCAGGCGGTGTCCCTGGCCAAGTACCCCCCGGCCAAAGCGGTGATGGCGGACAATTTGAAGGATGCGTCCCTGCCGGAGGGCCACATCCGCTATGAGGACTATGTCCGGGACCAGAGCGAGGAGGACCCGGAGATGGACTTCGTCCCCCATATTTACGACGAGGTGCTGCGCCTTTGCACCAGCGGCACCACCGCCCTGCCCAAGAGCGTCCCCCTGAACGACATCAACGAGGTACTCTCCGCCCACGACATCATTATGCACTTCTCCCTGAACTGCACCGACGTCACCATGAACATGACCCCCTGGTTCCACCGGGGGGGCTGCCACTGCGGCGGCCCGTGCCCCACCTTCTACCTGGGCTCCGCACTGGTGTGTATGCGCAGCTACGCGCCGGGCACAGCCCTGCGCTGGGTGCAGGAGCACGGCGTCACCTTCCTGGTGGGCTCCCCCGCCGCCCTGGAAATGCTCTCCCGCACCCAGGAAAAAAACAACTTCGATTTGTCCTCCCTCCGGGGCCTTGTGACCATGGGGGCCCCTCTGGAAAAAGAGGCCTGCATCCGCTATATGCGGGTGCTGACCCCCAACCTGTTCAACGGCTACGGCACTACTGAGTCCCTGTTGAACTCTTTCCTGCGGCCCTACGATTTGCCCCAACACGCGGGCAGCGTGGGCGGCAGCTGCATCGACGACGAGGTGCGGGTGGTTCGGGCCGTGGAGGGCGGCAAGGCCGAGCCGGATGAGATGGTGTCCCGGGACGGAAAGACGGTGGGAGAGGTCATCCTCTGCTCTCCCGCCAAATGCTCTTACAGTTACTACAACAACCCGGAGATGGAGCAGGAGAAGTTTTACAAGGGCTGGATGTATACCGGCGATCTGGGCACCTGGGACGAGAACTGGGTGGTCACCATCAATGGCCGCAAGGACGATATGATCGTCTGCGCCGGGGAAAACATCTACCCCACCCAGGTGGAGGAGGCCCTGTCCGGGTTTGACCGGGTGGCCGACTCCATCGTCACCTGCGTCCCGGACAAGGTGCGGGGCCAGGCGGTGGTGGCCTATGTGATAGCGGCGGACGGGGATTTGACGGAAAAGGACGTGGCCGCGTACTGCCAGAGCTGCAATATGCTCTCCGTTTACAAATGCCCCCGGTGGTACCGTATTGTCAAGGAGCTGCCCTACACCGCCACGGGGAAAAAGATGCACTTTGCCGCCAAGCAGCAGGCCGCCCAGGATCTGGCCGCCGGACTGCTGGTCAGGGGGTGAGCGCCGTGGACATGCTCTGCGCCCTGCGCCGCCGGGTGCGCTACTATGAGACAGACCGCATGGGAGTGGTGCACTACTCCAACTATCTGCGGCTGGTGGAGGAGGCCCGGCTGGACTTTTTAGCGCAGCACGTGGCCAGTTACAGCGCCATGGAAAAGCAGGGTGTCATCATCCCCTGCTCCAGCGCCCGGGGGGATTTCCGGGCCTTCCTGCGCTACGACGATCCCTTTTCCGTACAGATGGCCCTGACCCGCTTCACCGGGGCCAGGCTGTGCTTCGCCTACCGGATTTTCAACGACGACACCGGCCAGCTGTGCTACGAGGGAACCAGCGAGCACTTCTTCGCCCGGGACGGGGACTATTTCCCCATCTCCCTGAAAGCCAAAGCCCCGGAACTGTACCGAAAATTCCAGGCGCTGGTTCAGGCATAAAAACCGCGCGGGGACACAGCGCGCCGCGGAAATCAATCAAGGGAACCTCTAATAACTAGGGCTTACTGAAAAACTCCAAGCGTTATAAATGTTGATGAATAATATTCATAAAAACACAGAAAAACGGGCAAATAATTACCTAAACCGCTGTAAATGTTCATCTTCCTGCGCAAAATTAGAAAATCCTGATGCATATGTATGCACGATACCCATGTTTGAATTGTAGTTGAATGCGGGTTTGTGAAGCCAAAATCGGGGTATAGAGACATATTTCCGTTGATTTTGGGGGCACTTTTAAAATTGGAAATGTTGAAAATTAAAACCTTTATACGTCATATTCATTGGATTCTGCAGTTTATTCATAAAATTCTGCACTTATCAGAGTTTTTCAGTAGACCCTAACTATGACAAGAGCAGATGGCAAAAGATTTTGTCAGATGCCGCAGACATAGTTTTTAGAGGTTCCCTAAAGAAGCGCCCGAAGTCTGGCTGCCTGGCCGGGCTTCGGGCGCGTTTTGCGGTGGGCTTTCCTGCGGGAAAGCGGGGGTTACTTCCTGTCGATTACTTTGGCCTTTCCGGCCTCCTCTGAGACCTCCAAATGCTCCACATGGCGGCGGCGGCGGCTTCCTGCCAGCATGCTCAGGAAGAGGATGAGCAGCAGCAGCAGGCCCTGAACCGTCTGGGAGTACTGCACGTCCGACTTGCCTATCAGGGCCAGGCCGGTGATGATAATCTGGATGGAGAAGGAGCCGAGGAGGATCTTGTAGAACTTGGCGGAGGAGCCGCCGGTCACCAGCACGCCGCCCAGGTAGATGGCCATAATGACCCGGATCTCCAGGAAAGAGCCCATCTGGTTGCTGGTGCCGCCCATGTTGATGATGTAGAAAATGGCGCCCACCCCGGCCATCAGCCCGGACAGGGCGAAGGCGATAATCTTCAGCCGATCGGTGGGGATGCCCACAAACTTGGCGGTGGTCTCGTTCTCCCCGATGGCGCGGCTGTAGCGCCCAACCTTGGTGAACTCGAACACATAGCACATAATGACCAGGATGACGATGAACAGGGGAATCTTCACGGCGGAATTGCTCAGGAAGGACAGGCTGCCGGGGATGCTCTGCACGTCGGTAAAGGTCTGGAGGTAGTTGACCAGGCCCCGCACGCCGATGAGCATGGCCAGGGTCAGCATGAAGGAGGACACCTTGCACTTGCTGACGATAACGCCGTTGAAAATGCCCACGATCAGCCCCATCGCCAGGGACACGGGAATCAGCAGCCAGTCGATGCCGGTGATATAGGCCACATAGGATCCGATAACCCCCGACAGGGCCAGATTGACGCCCACGGACAAATCCGTGCTGCCCTGGGCCACCACGAACATGGCCCCGGTGGCCACTACGATGGTAATCATGGCCTGGCTGACGATGGTGTTCAGGTTGCGCAGGGTGAGCATCTGGAAGGTGCCCGTGCGGCTGTTATAGCTGGCGAAGGTGAAAAACAGGAAAATGACGATAAAGGCCACGAAGGGAACCACGTCCTGGAAATTCAGCTTTCTCAGCTTTTCTTTCATTTTACTCATATCATCACCTCAATAATGGCCTGCTCGGTAAACTCCGCGCCCCGGCTGATTTCTCTCGTAATCTTTCCGTCCTTCATCACCAGCAGGCGGTCGGCCATGCCGATGACCTCGGTCAGCTCGTCGGAAATCAGAATGGTGGCGATGCCCTCCTGCTTGGCCTGCTTCATCAGGCCGTAGATGTACGCCTTCACGCCCACGTCCACGCCGCGGGTGGGGCAGTCCAGCACCAGCACCTTCAAATCCTTGGCCAGCCAGCGGCCCAGGTTAATCTTCTGCTTGTTGCCGCCGGACAGGGCGCTAACGCTCTGGAAGATGCCGGTGCATTTTACCGACATTTTTTCCACCATTTCCCCCGCCAGCCTGTTCATGCGCTTGGGGGACACATAGGCCACCGGCCCGGTCAGCTCCCTCAGGGAGGGCAGGGTGAAGTTCTCCCGGATGGAGGCCTCGATCATCATGGCCTCGTTGTCCCGGTCCTTGGGGACGTAGCCCATATTGTTGTCCAGGGCCTGCATGGGCTTGGTAATCTCCATGTTTTTGCTCTCCAGCCGCACAGAGCCGGCGCTTGGCCTGGACAGGCCGAACACCGCCTTGCCCACGGCGTGGATGCCCGAGTCGCTCAGGCCGCAGAAACCCAGGATTTCCCCCTCGTGGAGCTGAAAGCTGATGTCCTCCAGCTCGCCGGGCACCGTCAAATCCTTTACCTCCAGGGCCACCTGCTCCCGGTAGTCCGGGGCCATGTCGGCCCGGTAGTAGTCGCCGCTGATGTCCCGGCCCACCATCATGCGCTTGACCTGGTCGGGGGTGGTCTCGGCGGAGACCAGCTCCCCCACCACCTCGCCGTCCCGCAGGATGGTGATGGTGTCGGTGATCTCAATCATCTCCTCCACATCGTGGGTGATCAGGATGACCGAGCGGCCCATGGCCTTCAGTTTTTGCAGCAGCTGGTAGAGCTTTTGCCGGTTGTTCAGGGACAGGGACTGGGTAATCTCGTCCAGCAGCAAAATATTGGGATCCACCGACAGCGCGCGGGCCAGCTCCACCATTTTCCGCGTTTCAATCAGCATGTCCCCCATGCGGGCGGACAGAGGGGGCATGGGCAGATCCCACTGCTCAAAGACCTGGGCGGCGGCCTTGCGCATGGCAGTGCCGTTCAGCACGCCGTATTTTGTAAACTGCTTGGTGCGGCCCAGGAACACGTTGACCCCCACGGGCAGGTTGCCCACCACGCCCAGCTCCTGGAGCACCATAGATATTTTGTGGTCGTAGGCGTCCACCGGGGCATAGGGCTCGCCGCCGATGAACATCTCACCGGAATCGGAGCCGTACAGCCCGGCAATCTGGGAAATCAGGGTGGACTTGCCGGAACCGTTTTCTCCAATCAAACCCCGGATTTCCCCCTTCTTCAGGGACAAATTGATGTTTCGATTGGCGTGGGTGGAGCCGAAGCTTTTGTTCAGCCCGTGAATCTCGAAAATCGCCTCGCTCATTTCACTACCCCCTTATAGCCCCTCTGTCCCAGGATGCCGAACAGAATGACGAACACGCCCAGGCACACGTCCTGCAGGGTGCCGGAGGGGACGCCGAAGAAGGTCATAATGTTAAAGATGGCGTAGATAATCACCGAACAGAAGGGCACCACGATGATGATGTTGATCCACTTTTGCAGCACCTGGGCCAGCAGGGCGATGGCCAGGGGCTTGAAGATGAGCTGGATGCTGGTCAGGCCGGAGGAGGCGTAGGTTTTCACGTTGTAGCTCTCCTGGACGATGGCGCCCACGCCCACCAGCAGGCCGCAGATTAAACCCACGCACAAAATGGTTTTGGGGATGTTGATGCCCATGGCGCGGGCCACGGTGGTATTCCCGCCCAGGGCCCGCACGTTCAGACCCACGGTGGTTTTGTTATAGATAAAGTAGACCACCACGAAGCCGATGACCAGCAGCACGGCGTTCAGCGGCCACTTGCCCAGCGCCCGCAGGCCGCTGGCCAGCTCCGCGTCCACGGCGGACTTGGTCAGCTTCCAGCTGCGCAGGGCCACGGCCAGGGCCTCATACACCATGGCCAGGCTGATGCTGGCGATCCAGGAGGGGATGCGGGTGGAGGCGAAAATGCCAAAGTTGATGAACACCAGCAGGGTGCCCACCACCAGACCGCCCAGCACCACCCCCACATAGCCAAAGGCGTTGCCGAAGGCGCACACGGCGAAGGAGCCCAGCACCAGCACGCCGCCCATGGACATATCCGTGTAGCCGCAGGCGAAGGTGAAGCACAGCCCCCAGGCCAGGAAGGTGGGGTAAATGGAGTTGGACAGGATGACCTCCAGGTTTTTAGATGCCAGGAAGCTGCCGCCGGTGAACAGGTTGACCACCAGGCCGACCAGAACCATGGCCGCGATTAAAATCAGCAGCGGCAGGGCGGAACTGCGGTGTTTTTCTGCTTTAGGGGTGGAAACTGCGTTTTCCAAAATGGATCACTCCTTGGTGGGAAAGCGGCGCTGGCTTTCCCCAAAAGTCTTCATGAAGCAACCGCCCTGCTCTGGGATTCCCTGGCCGCCGGGATGTCCGGCCGCCCCGGTCGGAAGCGGTTTCCTTCAATCTGGCCTGGCGCGGCCAGAGGGGTTGTCCCCCGGCCCGTGGGCCGCCCGCCATTCAGGTGTGCGGACGGCCACGGGGCCAGGGTTCAGGTGTCAGCTGCGGTCGGCGATCAGGGCCTCCAGCGTCAGATGATTTTCCACAAAGTCCACAAAGGTGTCGTAGTTCACGCTGCTGTCGTTACGCACCAGCAGACTCTGCAAAACCTCCACAGTGAAGGGGCCGTCCTCATCGTTGTACAGGGTATCAAGGTCGTCCACATTGTCCTGATCCACGATGAAACCGACCATAACCAGCTCCGGGGGGTTGCCCTCGTCGTCCAGAATGGGATTGCCGTCCAGCCAGTTAATCAGCAGGGCCGCGGCCACGCCGCCCACCAGCTCGTTGCCGCTGGTGGCGGCGA
>JAJPXI010000135.1 GCA_021205585.1 Oscillospiraceae bacterium | reverse complement strand
CTATAAGATGGTGGACACCTGCAGCGGCGAGTTCGCCGCCACAACCCCCTACTTCTATGCCTCCTTCAACAGCGCCGCCTCCGGCGGGGAAAATGAGGTGCTGCCCTTCCTGAACCGCTCCGGCAAGCAGACCGTGGTCGTCCTCGGCTCCGGCCCCATTCGCATCGGCCAGGGCATCGAGTTTGACTATGCCAGCGTCCACTGCGTCAACGCCCTGAAGGAACTGGGCTACGAGGTGGTCATCATCAACAACAACCCGGAGACGGTGTCCACTGACTTCGACATCGGAGACCGGCTGTATTTCGAGCCGCTGTACCAGGAGGACGTGCTGCACATCCTGGAGGTGGAAAAGCCCTGCGGCGTGGTGGTGGCCTTCGGCGGCCAGACTTCCATCAAGCTGACCAAATGTCTCAGCCAGCACGGAATCCCCATCATCGGCACCAGCGCCGACAGCATCGACATGGCGGAGGATCGGGAGCGGTTCGACGAGCTGCTGGAGCGCCTGAACATCCGCCGCCCCAAGGGCCACACCGTTATGACCACCCCCCAGGCCCTGGCCGCCGCCAATGATTTGGGCTACCCGGTGCTGATGCGCCCGTCCTATGTGCTGGGCGGCCAGAACATGATCATCGCCTTCCACGACGACGACATCCGGGAGTACATGGCCATCATCCTGTCCCACGACATTGAAAACCCCGTCCTGGTGGACAAGTACATCGAGGGCAAGGAAATCGAGGTGGACGCCATTTTCGACGGCAGCGATGTGCTGATGCCCGGCATTATGGAGCACATCGAGCGCACGGGCATCCACTCCGGGGACAGCATCGCCGTCTACCCCGCCACCCATATCGACGACGACATGGCCGGCCGCCTGGTGGAGACCACCAAGCAGCTGTGCGTGGGGCTGAACGCCGTCGGCATCGTCAACATCCAGTATATCATCCAGGACGACAATATCTATATCATCGAGGTCAACCCCAGGGCCTCCCGGACGGTGCCCTATCTGAGCAAGGTGACGGGTGTGCCCATGGTGGATCTGGCCCTGCGGGTCAGCCTGGGGGAAAAGCTGACAGACCTGGGCTTCGGTACGGGGCTTTATAAGACCCCGCCCTATATCGCCGTCAAGGTGCCGGTGTTCTCCTTTGAAAAGCTTATCGACGTGGACACCCAGCTCGGCCCTGAAATGAAGTCCACCGGCGAGGTGCTTGGCGTGGGCAAGAGCCTGCGTGAGGCGCTGTACAAGGGCCTGGTGGCCGCCGGGTACAAGATGTACAAGGAGGGCGGCGTGCTGCTGACCGTCCGGGACAGCGACAAGCACGAGGTGGCCGAGATCGGCCGCAAGTTCCAGCGCCTGGGCTTCCGGCTCTACGCCACCGAGGGCACCGCCGCCGTGCTTCAGGCCGCCGGGCTGCGCCCCGAAGTGGTGCGGAAGATCCACGAGGGGCCGGACAACACCGTCACCCTGATGGAGAGCGGCAAGGTGCAATACATCCTGTCCACCTCCGCCAAGGGCCGCATTCCCGCCCTGGACAGCGTGAAAATGCGCCGCCGGGCCTGCGCCCTGGGCATCCCCTGCGTGACCAGCGTGGACACCGCCAACGCCCTGGCCGACAGCCTGATGAGCCGCTTCAGCGAGTACAGCACCAGCCTGGTGGACATCAACCACAAGAGCACCCAGCTGAAGAAAATCGACTTTGTAAAAATGCAGACCTGCGGCAACGACTATATTTACATTGACTGCTTTGACCAGGACATCGAGTCCCCGGAGGCCCTGGCCGTTTCCCTCTCGGACCGGCACTGGGGCATCGGCAGCGACGGCGTGGTGCTGATTTTCCCCTCGGACAGGGCGGATGCCCGGGTGGTCATATTCAACGCCGACGGCAGCGACGGCGGCGTCAGCGGCAACGCCATGCGCTGCGTGGGCAAATACCTGTACGACATCCGGGGGGTAAAAAAGCGCGTTTTAACGATGGAAACCCCCGCCGGCCTGCATCAAATGCAGGTCATCACCAAGGACGGCCGGGTCATCCAGGCCGAGGTGGACATGGGCAGGGCGGAGCTGCGCCCGGCTAAAATCCCCGTGGCGCTGGAGGGGGAGCGGGTGGTGGACTGCCCGGTGAACATCGCCGGGGAGGACTACAAAATCACCTGCGTCTCCATGGGCAACCCCCACTGTGTGGTGTTCTGCCAGGAGGTGGACGGCCTGAACGTGGGGGAAATCGGCCCCCGGTTTGAGCGCCACCCCATCTTCCCGGAGCGGGTCAACGCCGAGTTTGTCCAGGTGGTCAACGACCACACTTTGAAGGTGCGGGCCTGGGAGCGGGGCAGCGGGGAGACCCTGGCCTGCGGCACCGGCGCCTGCGCCGCCGTGGTGGCCGCCGTCCTCAACGGTTATTGTGAAAAAAATCGGCCCGTCCGGGTCATTCTGACCGGCGGCAGCCTGAGCGTGCGCTACACCGACGACGGCACGGTGTTTATGACCGGCGGCGCCAACAACGTCTACGTCGGCACGGTGGAGGTGTAATATGGAGAGAAAGGCCCGGGCTTTTGTCCTGCTGCTCCTGTGTGCCCTGCTCTGTCTGCTGTGCGCCTGCGGCAGCACGGAGGAACAGGACGGCACGGCGGAGACGGCCTCCCCCTCCGCCCAGACCTCCCAGAACGTCTCCGACGATGAGGACGGGGAAGAAGCGGAGGAATACAGATCGGTCAACCCCCTGACCGGCCTGCCCATGGAGGAGGAGCTGGTCAGTCAGCGGCCTGTGGCGGTGATGCTGAACAACCTGAAGGCCGCCATGCCCCAGCTGGGCACCTCCCAGGCGGACATCATCTATGAGATTCTGGTGGAGGGGGGCATCACCCGTATGCTGGCCCTGTATCAGGATCCGTCGGACGTGGAGCTCATCGGCTCCGTCCGCTCCGCTCGCCCCTACTATGTGGAGCTGGCCGCCGGGCACGACGCCATCTTCCTCCACGCCGGCGGCAGCGACGATGCCTACTCCAAAATCAGTTCCCTGGGCGTTACCGCCTTCGACTGCCTGAAGGGCTACGAGGGCACCCTGTTCTGGCGGGACGCCGACCGGGTGGCCACCAACGGCTCGGTTCACAGTGTGGTCACCTCCGGCGAGGCCATCTCTTCTTTGCTGCCCACCTACAATGTGCGCACTGAGCACCAGGAGGGCTATACCACCCAGCTGCAATTTGCCTCCGACGGCACGCCGGAGGGCGGGGAACAGGCCCTGACCCTGACGGTTCCCTTCTCCTCTTACAAAACCGGGATTTTTACTTACGATGAGACCAGCGGCAAATACCTGGTCAGCCAGTACGGCGCGGCCCAGGTGGACGGCAACACCGGCGAACAGCTGGCCGTCACCAACGTGCTGCTGCTGAAAACCAGCTGCTCCATCATCTCCGGCGACAGCGCGGGCCGTATGTCCATCACCCTGACCGGCGAGGGCGAGGGCTGGTTCGCCTGCGGCGGGCAGTACATCCCCATCTGCTGGAGCCGGGAGGACTCCACCTCCCAGCTGGTTTACACCACCCAGTCCGGCGACCCCCTGACCCTGGGCGCGGGCAACAGCTATATCTGCATCATTCCCCTGAGCAGCGCTGTGACGATCGAATAATTATCGGCAATGAAAAGTACAACGCCGCTTCTTCAAACCACAATGCTCCCCCGATAAAATATTGCGCATTTTGGGACACAATATTGAATCGGGGGAGCAATCACATTATCAGTTCATTTCTTCTTCAAATAAAAGGGGAATCAGGCCATGCCGACATTAGACTGGATTGGAAAAAATAAAGTGGTCAACCATCACCTGGACGTGCCGTACCGTGTGCTGGAACGGCAGTACAGCTATGACGCGAAGGGCCAACACACCGAGGACAACGGCAGCGGGAACATGATTATCCACGGGGACAACCTGTCCGCGCTGAAAGCCCTGCTGCCCCAGTACGAGGGGCGGGTGAAGTGTATCTACATCGATCCGCCCTACAACACGGGCAACGAGGGCTGGGTGTACAGCGACAGCGTGAGCGACCCGCGCATTGTCAAATGGCTGGGCGAGGTGGTCGGCAGAGAGGGGGAGGATCTGAGCCGCCACGACAAGTGGCTGTGCATGATGTACCCCCGGCTGAAGCTGCTGCAAAGGTTACTCAGCGATGACGGAGTTATTTTTATCAGTATTGATGATAATGAATTATATGGTCTAAAAATGGTTTGCGATGAGATATTTGGCGCTAACTGCTTCGTATCAAATATATCCTGGCAGAGGACTTACTCTATGCGCAACGATTCTAAAGGCATTCCTGCTGAAATAGAGCATATTTTGGTTTATAGCAAAAAGGTTGATTGGCTCCCCAAAAGGCTCCCAAGAACCTCGGAGATTGATTCAAAGTACAAAAATCCCGACAATGATCCAAACGGAGCATGGCAAAACACAACAGCATTCGCACCTGGAGGTTCAAGTCACCAAGGCATGGTTTATGCAATCCAGCACCCCTTTACAGGAAAAATGCTCTATCCCAGTAATGGTGCTTGCTGGCGGTATCAACAGGATACCATGTTGGAATACATGAACGGCTGGACACAATATGAATTAAGAGATTTGGACGATGCAAAGCAGCGGGCGGATGTTTGCGGGGTGGCAGAAGCGGAAGTGCGAACAGGTGTAAAAGGAATCGTTTTAGCAGATCCTTTGGAAGTAGCCTCTGCCAATGCGAAAAAGGTTCTGGAAAGAGGTCAATGGCCTCGCTTCTATTTTACAAATGGAGGTAAAGGCGGCATTCGGCGAAAGACATATTTAAGCAACGTGGGTGGGATGCCTGCGACTAATTATTGGCCTTTTTCTGAGACTGGTCATACAGATGAAGCAAAAAAAGAGCTTCTCAATATTTTTGGAGGAAAGGTGACTTTTGATACACCCAAACCACCACGCCTAATTGAACGTATTTTGCAAATCGCTACAGAGCCAGATTCCATCATCCTCGACTCCTTTGCGGGTTCCGGCACCACGGCCCACGCTGTCCTGAACATGAACAAGGCGGACGGGGGCAACCGCAAATTTATTCTCATTGAGATGATGGACTATGCTGACAGCATCACCGCCGAACGGGTGAAGCGGGTCATTCAGGGCTACGGCGCGGGCAAGAGCGCGAAAGAAGGCACCGGCGGGGATTTCAGCTACTACGAACTGGGCGAGCCGCTCATGGAGGGCGACAGGCTGAACGAGGACGTGGGCGCGGAGAAAATCCGGGAATATGTGTATTTCACGGAGACAAAGCAGCGCCTTGCCCCCGCCAGCGGCGCGGAGCCGTATCTGCTGGGCGTGCATATCGAAACGGCGTACTACTTCTATTATGAGCGGACGCGGATTACCACATTAAACCGGGAATTTCTGCACACAGTCAAGACCAATTCGGAATCTTATGTGATATACGCGGACCTGTGTACCCTCAGCGGCGGGGAGCTGGAGCGGTTTCATATCACATTTAAGAAAATCCCGCGGGATATATCGAAGCTGTAAGGAGGCGGCGAGATGGAACTGAAAAACTATCAGAAAAAAGTGATGGAAAATCTGGCCGCCTATCTGGACGCTTTGAACGACAGCGCCGGTTTGAACTCCGCGTGGCGCGCTTACTGGGCGCGGCAGGACGTCGCCGTGGGCGCGGGCGGCGTTCCCCCCTATCACAACGCCATTGACGGCGTCCCCCACGTCTGCATGAAAGTGCCGACGGGCGGCGGCAAAACCTTTATGGCCTGCGCCTGCGTGAAGAAGATATTCAGCGCCATGCCGCCGGACAAGCCCCGCGTGGTGGTCTGGCTCGTCCCGTCCGACCCGATTCTGGTGCAGACCATCAAGACGCTGTCCGACGTAAACCACCCCTACCGTCAGAGACTGGACAGGGATTTCGCCGGACGGGTGGGCGTTTATACAAAGGAAATGCTCCTGAACGGCCAGAATTTTTCGCCGGATACCGTGCGCGAGATGCTGACGGTGTGCATTTTGAGTTACGGTTCCCTGCGAATCGACAGCCGGAAAAAGGACGTGCGCAAGGTCTATCAGGAAAACGGCAATCTTCTGCGCTTCGCCGAATATTTTAAGGAGGACGGCATCCTGCTGGCCGACACGCCCGATACGGCGCTGATTCAGGTGCTGCGCCGCCTGTCTCCTGTCACAGTGGTCGATGAAAGCCACAACGCGGGTTCTGACCTGAGCGTGGAAATGCTGAACAATCTGAATCCGTCCTTTGTGCTGGATCTGACCGCCACGCCGAGGAAAAACAGCAATATTCTCTCCTATGTGGACGCGCGGGAATTGAAAAAAGAGAATATGGTGAAGCTGCCCGTCGTGGTCTACAACCGCACCACAAGGCAGAGCGTCATTCAGGACGCCATACAGCTTCGCAGGAGTATCGAACGGCAGGCCGTTGCGGAGGAAAATGCCGGGGGAAGCTATATCCGGCCCATCGTGCTCTTCCAGGCGCAGCCGAACACCGGCGAAAAAAGCGAAACGTTTGATAAAATCAAAACCATGCTCGTGGATAGGGGGATTCCAAAAGAACAGATTGCGGTAAAAACATCCAAGATGGACGACCTGGGCGCAGCGGATTTGATGAGCCGGGACTGCCAGATACGGTATATTATTACGGTCAATGCGCTGAAAGAGGGCTGGGACTGCCCGTTTGCCTATATCCTGGCCTCTCTCGCGAATAAGACCTCCCAGGTGGACGTAGAGCAGATTTTAGGCCGCATCCTGCGCCAGCCCTACGCCAAACAGCATACATCGCCGCTGCTTAACACCTCTTATGTGCTGACCTGTTCCAACGACTTCCACAACACACTGGAGGACATCGTCAAGGGGCTGAACAGGGCCGGATTCAGCCGGAAAGACTACCGCATTGGAGAAGGCGCCGAATCCCCTGCCGCCCCGACATCGGAGCCGGCGTATACGCAGATGGGATTGCCCATGCAGCCGGAAACACAGGCGGATACCTTTGATGATATTGCGCCGGAGGAAATCAAAACGGCGCTGGAAGCGCCGGCGGCGTCCGAAGATTCACCGGTGACGGCCATGGAACAGGAGGCTGCAAGAGCGGCGCGAGCCTATGAGACGACGCTTGCCGATAACGATGACACAGGCTTTATGGGAGGCGAACTGGGCGATATGCTGAATCAAAACGGGATACAGCCGCAATTCAGAGATGCAGTCAAAAACCTTCGCATTCCTCAATTCTTCCTGCAATCCGTGCCGGATTTATTCGGCGACGCCTACGAGCTTTTGGAGCCGGAACACCTGTCAGACGGGTTTTCCCTGAGCGGCCAGGACGCGCAGGTCAGTTTTGAACTGGCGACGGGTGAAATGTACCGTGTAGACATTCAGGAACAAGGGGAGGCCGTTCCAAAATATAAACGTGTCAGCAGGAGCGAAAGCGAATATATCCGGGAGTATCTCGCCAAATTGCCCCCGGAAAAGAAAATCAGGCAATGTACAGATGTGATTTGCAGTCAAATCAATAAAAATGATCGGTATGCCGCCTCTGAAATAAACGACTATGTGCGTCGTATCGTACAAAATATGACCGAGGACGAGTTGGCGGCCATGGAGACGGCGATCCCCGTCTATGCCAGAAAGATTCAGAAAAAAATTGAATCCCTGGAGGAAACTTACCGGGAAAAACAATTTTATCAATGGCTGGACAGTGGAAAAATAGTCTGCCGTGATTCTTATACCCTGCCAAGCGTTATCACGCCCGCAGAGACTACAGACGCGATTGCGTATTCCCTATACGAAGCGGAACGGGACGACATGAACAAATTTGAGCATATGCTGCTTGACGTAGTGGTCAGTTTGGGAAATGTGCAATGGTGGCACAGAATTATCGAACGTAAAGGGCTGCGCCTGAACGCTTTTATCAATCACTACCCGGATTTTATGGTCATGACGAAATCCGGCAAGCTGGTGTTGATTGAAGCCAAAGGAGATTATCTGGATGGAGATAACAGCAAAACGAAATTAAAGCTTGGCCGCCAGTGGCAGTTACAGGCAGGGAGAATGTACCGCTATTTTATGGTGTTCGCCGATAAAGAACTGGGTATGGACGGCGCATATACACTGGACAGATTTGTAGATGTTATGAAAGAACTGTAACCGGCCGGGAACAGCCTGCGCTGCAAATGTGCCCCCGGCACATTTGCTAAAGGCAACACCGCACAGAGCAGGCTGCGGTGCCTTGCGGCAAATTTCCGCCAGCCTTAATCAGTGCTTCCTTAAGAATCAGTATCAGGCAATCCGAAAGCTCAGAAGAGAGTATCAGTTTCAAACAAAGCCGCCCCGAGGGCGGCGGGGGGGAAGGGAAAAGCTATGTTTCAGGGATTTTCCGACGAGACCATTGATTTCATGTGGGGCATCCGCCTGAACAACCGGCGGGACTGGTTCCAGGCGCACAAGCAGGAATATCTGCAATATTTTTATGAGCCCATGCGGGAGATGAACGCGGAGCTGTACCAGCGGATGTGCCAGGCGTTCCCGAAGCAGTCCTGGCTGAGCAAGGTGACGCGCATCTACCGGGATGCCCGGCGGCTGCACGGGCAGGGGCCGTACAAGGATCACCTGTGGCTCAGCCTCCAGGGGCCGGTGGAAAACTGGACGGAAACCCCGGTGTTCTGGTTTGAGCTGGGGCCGGAGGCGTGGAGCTACGGCCTGGGGATGTACTGCGGCAGGGCGTCCACGGCGGCCAAGCTCCGCTCCCGCATGGACGCCGACCCCCGCCCCATGGAGCGCCTCCAGCGCAAGCTGGAGCGGCAGGAGGAGTTCGCCCTGGAGGGGCCGGAGTACGCCCGGAGGAAGCCCCCGTCCACGCCCGCCCTGGAGGCCTGGTATCAAAAAAAGTATTTTTCCCTGACCCACCGGGAGGCCAACGGCCCGATTCTGTACAGCCGGGAGCTGGTCGACCGGGTGTTCCAGGGCTGGAAGTTTTTAGAGCCGTTCTACGCCTACCTGTCCACCGTCCCCGGCGACCCCGACCCGGTGGGGGAGTAAAGGCGTCAAAAATCCCCCGGCCCTAATTTACACCACCCGGTTGCGCGCCTCCCCCCGGAGGAAGGCGGCCAGGTTTTCCTCCGCCTGGGCCATCAGACGCTGCCGGGCGGCGAGGGAGGCCCAGGCGATGTGGGGGGTCATCACGCAGTTGGGCGCGTCCAGCAGGGGGCAGTCCGGGGCCATGGGCTCCACGGCGGACACGTCCGCCCCGAAGCCCCCCAGCCTTCCGGCGCGGAGGGCGGCGGACACCGCCCCTTCCTCCACCAGGGGGCCGCGGGCGGTGTTGAGCAGGATGGCCCCCGGCTTCATCAGCGCCAGCCGCCGCTCGTCCATCATCCCGGCGGTTTGCTCCGTCAGGGGGCAGTGGAGCGTGACCACGTCGCTTTCCCCCAGCAGCTCCTCCAGGGGAAGCGGCCGGGCGGGGAAGGGCAGCTCTTTGGGGCTGGGGGAGGTATACAGCACCCGCATCCCAAAGGCTTCGGCGATCCGCCCCACCGACTGGCCGATGCTGCC